>JAPPLJ010000024.1 GCA_028819475.1 Rhodospirillaceae bacterium | reverse complement strand
TGACGACGATGGCGAGAGTGTCCGCATCACGCCTCACCAGCTGCGCCACTACATGACCACGCTCGCGAACGAGGGGAACCTGTCGCAGCTCGACATCGCGAGATGGGCGGGCCGCAAGGACGTCCGGCACAACGCGTTCTACGACCACGAAACCGCCGATTCCCTCGTCTCGAAGGCGCGCTCCCTCGGCGGGGACATGTTCGGCAGCCCGGTAGCGGCAACCCCTCGGCGGCCGGTGACACCGAGGCAACTGATCGAGGGCAATCTCGCCGGGGTGCATCTGACGCGCTACGGCGCCTGCCTGCACGACTTCGCAACGTCGCCCTGCCCGATGTACCGGGACTGCCTGAACTGCATCGAGCACGCCTGCGTCAAGGGAGACGAGCGCGCCGAGCGGGCCCTGCGCGACCGGCTTGCCGTCATCGAGAGGGCGGTCGCGTCCGCGGCAGAGGCCGCCGCCATCGGCGAAGGCAACTCGGAGATCTGGCTCTCCCGCAAGAGGACCGAGCTTGCGCGCCTGCGCGAGCTCGTCGCCCTCATCGACGACGCGACGATCGCGCCGGGCGCCGTCCTGAGGCTCAACGACGCGGCCTGCTACGCGGTCGGCCGCGACGGGGCCGGTCCGGCGAACACCTTGGCCGGCCCGGCTCCCGATGCTGCCCGACGATGCGAGGATTCCTGACATGGCCCGGCGCCTCACCGAGACCAACGTCGAGATGCTCGCCAGGACCATCGGCACGCTCGAGGTGGCCACATGGGGCGCGGTGGTGAGGCTGGCGCGGCAGCGGCTCGGTCACGCCTACTCGCGCCAGGCGCTGTCCAGGCATGCACGGATAAGGACCGCCCTCGCGGCCCGCAAGGAGCAGCTCAGGGGCAGCGGAGCGGGGCGGCGGCCGCGACCGAAGACCGAAACCGAAGCGGCCCTCCTCGCGCGTATCGACGCTCTGGAAGCCGACCTCTCCCGGCTTCGCGCCGAGAACGAGGCGATGATGGCCCGCTTCGCCATCTGGGCCTACAACACGCACGTTCTCGGCATTCCCGACCACCGGCTGGATGCTCCGCTTCAGCCGGTCGATCGCTATTACAGCGAGCGAGACGCATGAGCGGGGGCAGCGGCGCGGAACGGGGCCGGCAGGCAGTGCTGCGCCTGCGCCGGGAGATCGACGCGCGCGAGGCCGCCGGCGAGACCCTGCCCATGAACGGCCGGGCTCTTCATCTGGCGAAGATCTGCCAGCTGGTCGGGGTCGGCCGGTCGACGGTGACGCAGAACCCGTCGTTCCGCGCCGTGCTCAAGGACTATGCCGGCCGCAAGGGCGTCGCCTTCTCGGCCAGGGGACCGGCGCCATCCATGCACGACCGCCACGCCACGGGGGTTGCCGAGGCACCGGCCGAAGCCGGCGAGGCGGCCATGGTGCCGGCCTCCCGCCTGCGCGAGGAACAGCGCCGCAGCGCGGCTGCGGAGCGCCGCGTCAGCGAGCTCGTCGCCAGGAACGCGGCACTCATCGCCCGCCTGAAGCGCTACGAGGCGACCGACCGGGCCCTGATCGCCGCCGGCCGCCGCTACAGGCCCGGACCGCCGGGGAACGGGAACCCCGGCCCCGGGCAGGGCCGCCTTGAGCTCGGCGAGACACCCGAATGAGCCTGCCGGGCTCAGCCGCCCGTGCCGGCATTGAGGCCCCGATGCCGCGAAGCCCCGGCGCGCTCGCGGCGTACCTTGCCGAGGACCGGGACTTCCGCGGCATCGGCCCCGCGAAGGCCGCCGCCCTCGCGGCCGCGTTCGGCGACGGCCTGCATGCCGCGCTCGACCGGAAACATCCCGACGTCGTCGCGATCCTCGGCGAGGAAACCGCCACCACCGCGTTCGCAGCCTACGAGATGAAGAGCCCCGAGATCGAGCTTCTCGACTGGCTGGAAAGCCGGGGGGTCGCATCCGTCGTGGGAACGCGCACCGCCATCCGGATCGCCCGGTGCTGGGGCCATGACGGCGTCGACGCCGTGAAGGACAATCCCTACCTCCTCGCGAGCTTCCTGCCCTGGGCTGCGACGGACAGGGTCTGCCGCGCTCTCGGCGTCGCGCCCGACGATCCCCGTCGCGCGGTTGCCGCCGTCGAGGCCACCCTCT
>JAPPLJ010000023.1 GCA_028819475.1 Rhodospirillaceae bacterium | reverse complement strand
TCGAGAACACCAGGATGCGCTTCTCGCCGTCCATGAAGGCGGCGGTCTCGGCGAGATTTGCGGAGGCCGGCCGGCTGCGCAGCGCCAGCCGCTCGCCCGGAGCCTGCCCTGAGCCTGTCGAACGGGCGTCGGTGATCCTGAGCACACGCCGAGACCGGCCCGTGACCTCGGCCACCGCCTCGTGCCCGAACTGCTGCACGACCTGGTCGAGCGCCGTCGGCACCGGCGGCAGGGCTGCGAGCTTCTCGATCAGGGCGTCGCGCTGTTGCTCGGCCTCGCGGCAGATGACGGGGTTGCCCTCGGCGTCGGTCGCGGGCCGGCTCATCAGGTTGCCGTCGTCGTCGGTGAAGGGCTCCTGGAGCTGCACCGGGAAGGCGTGCATCAGGAAGGACAGGATGCCGTCCCGGGGCGTCAGGTCGATGTTGAGGTCGTCCCATTCGGAAGCGGGAATCTCCGATATCCGCCGCTCCATCAGCGCCTCGCCGGTCGAAACCAGCTGGACCACAGCCGACCGGCAGGCTTCCAGATCGGCCTCGACGGCGCGGATCAGACTGGGGCACTTCATGCCGGTCAGCAGATGGCCGAAGAAGCGCTGCTTGGTGCCCTCGAAGGCGGACAATGCCGCCGACTTGGCGTTCCGGTTCAGCGTGTCCTCGCCCTGGACGATGCCGGTGGCCTTCAATGCCTCCTCGATATTCTTGTGGATGATCTTGAAGGCGCCGGCATAGGCGTCGTAGATGCGCCGCTGCTCCGGCGTCAGGGGATGTTCGAGGATGTCGACCTCGACCCCGTCATAGGTCAGGACACGCGCTTGGTAGAGGCCGAGCGCCTTGAGGTCCCTTGCCACGACCTCCATCGCGGCGACGCCGCCGGCCTCCATGGCGGAGACGAACTCGACCCGGGTCTCGAACGGCGTCTCGCCGGCAGCCCAGAGGCCGAGGCGTCCGGCATAGGCCAATCCCGGCACCGTCGTCGCGCCGGTGGCTGACACATAGGCGATGCGGGCATCCGGCAGCGCGTTCTGCAGGCGCAGTCCCGCCCTTCCCTGCTGGGAGGGCTTGACCTCGCCGCGCGCGCCCTTCGAGCCGGCGGCGTTCGCCATCGCGTGGGCCTCGTCGAAGACGATGACGCCGTCGAAGGCGTGGCGGTCCTCCTCGTCCAATGAGCCCGCGAGCCATTCGACGACCTGCTCCAGCCGCGAGGGCTTCCCCTGGCGCGACGGCGAGCGCAGCGTGGCATAGGTCGCGAAGAGAATCCCCTCGTCGAGCGGGATCTCCACGCCCTGGCGGAAATTGCCGAGCGGGATGACGTCGCTCTCCAGCCCGCCCAGGGCGGTCCAGTCGCGCCGCGCGTCCTCCAGCAGCTTGTCGGACTGGCTGAGCCAGAGCGCCTTCTTGCGGCCGCGCAGGCGGTTGTCGAGGATGATGGCGGCGACCTGGCGGCCCTTGCCGCAGCCGGTGCCGTCGCCCAGCATCCAGCCCCGGCGGAAGCAGACGACGCGGGACAGGGCCTCGCCGTCCTGGGTGTGGAACGGGACCTCGATGGCCTCCTGGTCGTCCTCCGGGCAGGGCAGGAGGGTCTCCCAGCCGGCGCCGATGTGGAACCAGGCGTCGAGATGGCGGGAGTGCGCCTCGCCCGCCAGCACGACGCTCTCCAGTTGTGCGTCTGAGAGCAGGCCCTCGGTCACGACGCGTTCGGGCAGCAATGGGCGGTAGGCCGGGGCCGGATGCGGCACGGCGGCCATGGCGGCGGACTGGACGAGCGGAGTCGGGTGCTCGACCGCGCCCGGCACCCGCACGGCACCCGGCCGCCAGGGGACGTAAGGGCCGGTGTCGTTGGCAGAGGAATCGACATCGGCGGCAGGTTCGACGGGGCCGGTCTCGACCGTGAGCTCGGAAACCGGCCCCCAGTCATGGGATAGGCGGGTCTCGGGCGTCGATGCGGGCCCGGGACCCCGGCGCGTTGCAGGCTTCGGCGCGACCGGCTTGCCGAACAGGTCGCGGGCCGGGCCGGCCGGGACCGGCGCGGGCGCGATCGGCTGGCGCTTCGGCACCTGCGCGATGACGGCATCGAGCAGCTCGGCGGCGTCGGCGGCGCGGGCGGTCCCGTCCAGCGCGACAGCGGGCCCGTCGCCGCGCTCCAGCACGGTGAGGCGGGTGTCGAACCCGGTGCCGCGCCGTGCATAGGCGCGGCCGTCGATCGCCATGGTGAAGACGCAGCGCGCCGGCGGGTCGAGGCGGCCGACGGCGTCGCCCAGCACGCAGTGGGCCGAGGTGATGGTCACCAGCCGGCCGCCAAGCGGCAGCATCGAGGCGGCCGAGCGGACGTGACGCAGGTCGGCGTCGTGGCTGATCCGGTCGACGCCCGGCGTTGCCGAGAAGGGCGGGTTCATCAGCACCACGGCCGGCCGGACGTCGCGCAGCCGGTCCGCGATGGACTCGGCGTTGAAGGCGGTCACGACCGCTTGCGGGAACAGCCTGGTCAGCAGCCGCGCCCGCGTCTGCGCCAGTTCGTTGAGATGGAGCTGGCCGGCGGCGCTCTTCCCGAGCGCGCATTCCGCCATCACCGCCAGCATGCCGGTGCCGGCGCTGGGCTCCAGCACGACATCGCCCGGCCGGATCGCGGCGGCCTGCAATGCGGCGTAGGCAAGCGGCAGCGGGGTCGAGAATTGCTGGAGCCGGACCTGCTCTTCGGACCGCCTGGTGTGGGAGGGCTCCAGCGCCGCGACCGCCTCCAGCATCGCCAGCATGCGGCGCGGCCCGTCCGCACCGGCGCCGCAGGTGCGGCGCATGCCGCGGCCGTAGCGTTGGAGGAACAGCACGCACGCGGCCTCGGCGGCCTCGTAGGCGTCCTTCCAGACCCAGCCGCCCTCGGCGTCGGACGCGCCGAAGGCCTCCGTCATGGCGTCCCGCAGCGTGGCAGCATCGAGCAGTTTGCCGCCCTCCAGCCTCGGCAGCAGGGCGTAGGCCGCGGCGAACAGGGCGTCGCCCGCGGACGGACGGACCGGCGGTGCGGGCGGGTCGGTGGCAGCGGGAAGGGGCGGACGCGCGAGGGCATCCGGCGCCAGGCGGGCGTCGAGCATGGGGCGGTCTCCGAGCGGGAAGGGCCTGGGACCGGCGCGGACTGGACGCGAAGCAGAGCCTCCCGCCCCGCGGCGCCGGACCGCCCCCGACCGGCTGGCCGTCCTGACGGCGCCGAGACGCACGGAGATGCGGGGATGAAAGGAACAAGCCGCTGGAACGGCGGGCGGTCGGCCCGGGAAGCGGCAGGCGGATCGCGAGGGCGTTCAGTCCTGACGACGGAATGCGTCGGCTGCGGCGAAATCGGCCGCGGCTAATGCTCTGGTAGTGTCCTTCTGCGGTCGCTCAAACGATGACCGGGAAACTCAACCGCCCGGTTTCGCGGGATGACCTGCCGTTCACCGTCGAAACGGCGCTGCGCAAGGCGAGCAGGCTATAGCCGGAGAGTCGCCTGCCGGGCGATCGCGACCCGCTGGAACCGGTTGCCAGAGACTCACTGGTCCGCATCGAACTCTGCGGGATGCGCTGTTTCGGCAAGCCGCCGGGACGCGGCCCGACAGCGGCACCCGGCGCGGCCGGCCGAGGAGGTCGAGAGACGTCGCTATTCCGGTTCGGTCGGCGAGACCCCGCCGATATCGCGTCCCGCCAGGCGCTGGGTGAGCATTTCCTGGCAACGGGCGTCGTCGCGCCGGACCGCGCGCCGCGCCGCGTCCAGCAGGTCCGGTTCGGGAGGGGCGCTCTGGGGCGCGTTCACGCGCGGCATGACAGTGGCGAGGGCGTAACCGGTGCCGCCCATATGGGTGTAGGCGGGCCCGGCGACGGAGGCGGCTTCGGCGACGCGCATGGTGACCTCGACCGTCCGGGCGCGGACGTCGGACAGGCGCTTGACGTCAACGTTCCGCTCGAACGCGACGGGGACGCCGTTGGCCAAGTAGAGGTGTTCAAGATGGCCGGAGCCGTCTTCGCCGATGCTGAGCCAAGCGCCGTGACAGAGCGCGTTGCGCCATGGGCGCAGTTCCCTGAGTTCGGAAACAAGGGTTTCGCGAACCGCGTGCGGAACCCGGCCGGCTTCCCGCAGCACTCGATCGAGCTCGGAGGTAAGGCCGTGCATGGGATCGACCCGGGAGCGCAGCAGTCGCTCGCACCACCGGGACAAGGCCGCATGGTCGTCCGCTTGGAGAAGGGCGACCGCCCTTTCCCCCGTCGCGAGGAGCGCGTGGCAGGCGGAGGCCAGAATGTGCTCCAGGTATCCGAAGGCCGCGACCGTCTTGCCGAGTTCCTGCCAGAAGACGGCGGGCCCATGGTTCACCGGCCAGTCGGGCGACAAGGCGTCGCGGTCGATGGGGAGACAGCGGCGCAGCCGTTCGCGGGCCTCGCGGATCGCGTCGGGGTCGCGGGACGCCGCGAGGCGGCGGATGAACCATGCGCCGTTTTTCTTGTCCGGACGCTGTTCCTGGCCCGCGATGCGTCCGGCGCGCAGGAGGTTGCGGAGCGGGAGACCGTCCTTCCGGTCGGTCAACAGGCCGGCGTTGTCGAGCCAGCGCGCGGCCTCGACGGCTCGGACTTCGTCGCGCCAGTCGCTTTCGAGCCGCTCCTGCAGGTGAAGATTGATGGCGTAGAGATCGGGCATGAAGCGCTCTGTTTCGTCCGCGATTTGGAGGGAGGATTGCCCGACGGCGCGCGGCCCTGTCAATGACGGGCGGGACAGCCCGAAACGATCGGCAAGGTCAGCCGAAGCGCGTCCCGTCCGCCGTAAACGTCCACTCGTTGATTCGGACGATCTCGTCGACGGCGGCGTCGGAGGTCTGGTGCTCGTATTCCGAGCGGAGCTGGCGGTAGAGCCAGCGCGCCAGGTCGCGCATTGCCTCGATCACGGTGTCTTCCGCGCCGTTCGTCATTGGCTGCCAGGTCGGGCTGTCGCGCTCGACCTCGATCGCCATGGAGTATTCATGGCAGTAGCGGCCCTGCTGACCGATATAGGCGTGCAGCTGGTGGAAATTGCGCCGCTGGATGGCCTGCAACGCATCCGCAATGCGGTGCAACTCTTCGTCCGTCGGCGCATGGGCGCGGATGGCCTTGCAGGCGCCTCGGGCGTGGCTGTAGGCGCCGAAGAAGGACGCTCCATCGCCCTGGCAATGGAAACCGCGAAAATAGACCTGCGGATCGTCACGCGTGCCCCCGCCCATGAGCTTGACGGGCCTGGTGGCGAGCGCGATGCCGAGGATCCGGCAGATGGTCCCGAAATCCTCGTAGACGAAGTCGTACCAGTTGTCGTGCAGCCCTTGCTGGCGATACCAGCGGCGGGCGTTGTCCTTCGCCGCGTCGGCGAGCTCGTCGATGGTGTAGACCGTGGTTTCGATGATCCGGGGCATGGCTTAGCACTCCTCCGGCCGGGGATTGCGCCGGGCAACCGGCACGAAGCGGACGGCTTCCTGGACGCGCCGCAGGGCGACGCGGCGGTGGTCCGGGTTGGCGCGGGACCAGGGGACTGGGTTTCGGAAAAACCAGGCACCCGAATCCGCGACGAAGCCGTCCCCGCAGGCGACGAAGTGATTGCCTGCCGAGACCGCCCATGCGCCCGCGGGCGCGGCGTCCAGGAGCGTCCCGAGCGTGACCGCCCGGACCTCGAACGGCACGTCCGCGAAGAGGCGTTCCCACACCTCCTGGCGGCGCGCGTAGGGGCGTTCGCGGTAGTTCGGATGGCGCAGCGCGTAGTCGGGAACGAAGCCGAACTCTTCCAGGGCGGCGGCGAGCTCGTCGATGTGGACGCCGTTGACCGATGGCCGGTCGAACAGGCGGCGGATGGCGGCGGCGGCCTCGTGCGTGGGCACGCCGGCGATCGCGGAAATCGCGGAAGGACCGCACTTGACGGCGCGGCCGGTGATCCTGTGCAGCATGGCGGTCTCCGGGCTGGAAGGGCGCGGGCGTCCGGCGCGGCGGACCCTCCCGCGCAGCACCGTCGGCCCGCCCCGCGCCGGCTGGCCGGACTCCGGCCGGCGAAAGGCGCGGCGGTGCGGCAGGGAATGGCAGGGCCGCCCCGGAACGGGATTTTCGTCTTGGGAGGGTCAGGCCGCCGGGCGGCCGGGGCTCAGGTCAGCGGGACCGGCTCGACGCAGCGCGGGTCGTCGTTGGCGGGTCGGTTGACGTGCGTGCTCACCGGATGGGCGGTCATGGCGTCCGCCGGGTACGGACCAAGGGGAACCTCGTCGCCCGCGAGCCAGGCATCCCATGAGTCCGGCGGCAGGATCACCGGCATGCGGCCATGGACCGTCGCCACCGCCTCGTTGGCGGCGGTGGTGAGGATGGTGCAGGTCTCGACCGCATCGCCGGGACTGCGCTCGGCGAGCGAACCGGTGAGCGCCGCGCCGTCGGGCACGGTCCAGCGTTCCCACAAGCCTGCGAAGATCATGGGCGCGCCGTCCCGGAGGCCGAACAGCCAGGGCTGCCGGGCCCCGCCCCGGCGCTGCCATTCGTAGAAGCCGTCGGCCGGGATCAGGCAGCGGCGATGGCGGAAGGCCGACCGGAAGGACGGTTTCTTGGCAGCGGTCTCGGACCGGGCGTTGATGAGCTTGTGGCCGATCGCCGGGTCCTTGGCCCAGGCCGGAATCAGCCCCCACCGCAGCACGGCGAGGCTGCGGCCCTGCTCCGCGGCGCGCGCGACCGCCACGTCCTGGCTCGGCGCGACGTTGTAGCGGGGCCGCAGGTTGAGCGGCGCGCCGACGAGGTCGAGAAGCTCGTGCAGTTCCGCCCAGGATCGAAGTTGCGTGAATCGACCACACATTGAACGACGTTAGCCTCACCGACGGCGCGCTGTCATGTTGTTCTTATAATGTTCTAATGATAGGGTTCGCCGCATGGACGACCGTTACACCCGCCCGATCTCCCGGGACGACCTGCTGTTCACCATCGAGATGGCGCTGCGCAAGGCGGAGCGTCTCTGGCCGAAGAAGCGCGTACCCGGCGACCACGACCGGCTCAAACCGATCGCTGCCGCGGTGGTGGACCATTTCGAGCTCTGCGGCATGAAGTGTTTCAGACGGCCCCGCGGCCCCGGCCACAGCACGCCCGCCCCCTGGGGATCGCTGCATGAGAGCCGCGGCGGCGACGGGCGCGCGGCGCCGCCGGAGGCCGACGACCCGTCTGCCTGAAGCCGAAGGCGCCGGGCGCGGTCTTCGGAGGCCCGGATCACCGGCGCTGCGCGTCGAGGTGGCGCAGCACGGCGACGGTGAGTTCGCGGATGTCCCCGAAGGAACGCTCGTTGGAGTCGTTCCATTCGATGAGACTGTTGAGGTGGGGCTCGGAGACCGCCGGGTCCCGTTCGCGGCCGCCGGTGTCGATGCCGGCGAGCCTGGTGTAGACGGCGCACATGGTCTCGGTCGCATCGCCGGTATAGGACGGATCGCTATGGAGGACCCAACCGGTGTGAATGCGGATGGTGGCGCCGAGGCAGAAGCAGCGGGGGCTTTCGGGCGTGGCGAGGCGGAAGGCGGGCGGGTGGCGGACCGAGTCGTCGTCGACGACGTGAAAGCCGCCGTCGAACTCGATGACGTCGCCGTCGTCGTCGCGTCCCCACCCGCCCCGGTGCCAGCGCTTCGGGAGGTCGAGGGTCTCGTGGACGCGGCGGGCGATATCGAGCTGCTGCTCGGGGCTGAGGGTCTGCATGCTCAGTCGTCCTCGGAAAACATCACGGTGATGACCGGCTCTCCCCGGTCGCCGGCGCCGATGGCCACGATGGGGAAGTGCCTGCGGGGCGGGCGGTGGCTGTCGCGCAGGTCCTTGCGGATGTCGCGCACCAGCACGCACATCCGCACGCGGTCGCTGTTCGAGGCGCGGAGCGCGTAGAAACGCGCCATCCAGAGCACGTCCCACAGGCGTCCGCTCTCGTCCTGGAAGCCCAGGTAGCCCTGGGGCAAGGCGACGAGTCGGTCCCAGACGCTGCGTGTGACCGCGACGGGAATCCTGAAGCCCGCCTCGCGCGCGGTCTCGGTGACGTCGACGAGGATGCCGTCCTCGATCGCCTCGGCGCGGGTGTAGACCGAGACCACGGGATCGAAGGCGGGGGCGTTGCCGGGATTGGGCATGGTCGGGTTCCTCGCGGGAGAGTGTAAGACGGTCGCTGCGGCCTGTCAGAGCAGACCGCGGGCCTGGAAACTGACCGCGCCGGTCGGCGTGACGATCACATGGTCGAGCAGCGTGACCTCAATGGTCTTCAACGCGTCCTTGATGCGCTTCGTCATGTCGATGTCGGCCCTGGACGGCTCGGGACAGTGGCCGGGATGGTTGTGGACAGCGATAATCGCGGTCGCCTGAAGCTCCAGGCAGCGGATGCAGATCTCCCGGGGGTAGACCGGAGCGTGGCAGACGGAGCCCTTCTGGTGGCACTCGTCGGCGATCATCCGGTTGTTGCGGTTCAGGTATAGAATCCTGAACTCCTCGACCTCGCGGTGGCCGGCGAGGGCGCGGCAGTACTCGATGACCTTGTCGTAGCGGCCGAAGGAAGGGCGCACCGTCTCCGGCATCTCCGCCCGCGCCATGCGGATGCCGAGCGCCTCGGCGGCCTTGAGGGCGGCGACGGCGTCCTCGGACAGGCCGGGCACGGCGCGCAGCCGGTCCGGCCGGGCCGCAAGGGCGCGCGGCGCAGTGCCGAAGGTGTCCAGGAGAGCGCCGGCCGAATCTCCGGTGCCATCCGCGCCATGACGCCCGGAGAGCAGCAGTTCGAGCAGGTCGCGGTCGTCGACGGCCTCGCGCCCGGCGCGCAGGAAGCGGCGTTGGAGCCGGCGGCGGGCATGGGCCTGCCTGACGGAGGCCGGCGCGGCGGGCACGTCGTAGAGCGACATCTCGTCGAAGCCCGGTGCGTCGGGCATGGCAAGTCCTCCATCGGGTCGAACGGAAAGACCTGCGCGCCGGGCGGATGTGCTGCCGGCGGGCGGGACGGGGCGTCATGGCGGCGGGGATTCGGCGCCCGGCCGGGTCAGTGGGCCGGAACCTCCGGCGCCGGTGCGCGCGGGCCGAACTTGACCGCGACGTCGCCGCCGGTGACGGCGATGGTGACCGTGCGGTCCGGCGGCATGAGCCAGAGCAGGTCGGTCCACACGGCATTGGCGATGGCGCGCTTCCGGGCCTCGTCGTCGGGCCGGGGCGGCGCGGCCGGGATTGCGGCGGTATCTCGAACAGCGGCAGGCTTCATGAGCTGGACCTCCTGTTGCTCGACGCCGGACAGGCCGGACCGGGACGCTCCCGTGCCCCGGCCCCGCCTCGGCCGGACGCATGCCGGCCTCCTCTCCGGGCGGAGCGGGACGGGCATCGGTGTGGAAGGATCGGCGGCGGCGGACGGCCGTCGGCGGCATCAGCGGTCGAGGATGCGTACCCGTGCGCGGCCTCCCTCGACCCGGACGTCGGGCCTGCCGTCCGGATCGACGCAAACCGTCACCAGCGGCTTGTTGGCGGGCGGATGCGGCGGGTCGCGGAGTTCGGACGTCACCGTGCCGGCCGCGATCGCGATGCGCACCAGCGCCCGGCCGCCCGAGACCTCGACGGCGCCGGGCGAAACCGGGCCGGTAAGGGTGACCACGGGCGGCGCGCCGTGCTCGGAGAAGCGGTCCGGCACCGGCAGCGAGCCGTCGCCCCACGGGTCGACACCCGCGCCCTGGCTTACGGCCTGGATGAATGTCTCTCCGCAATGATCGAGGGCGCGCCAGCCGGCCGCGTCCTCGTTTGCGGCCGCGATGGCCTTCTCTAGGGCTTCGTCGAGCGTGTCCGCCTCGACGGTGACGGTGTTCGCGTACCAGGCCGCGTACCCGCACTGCACCGTGAACTGCCGGCTCATGGCGCGGCCTCCCCGGCGGCGGCGAGCGTCACCGTCACGTCGGGCCGGCGGATGCGGATGTCGACGGCGCGGTCCTCCGGCGCCAACCATATGAGTTCGCGCCGCACGGCCTCGGCGATGGACTGCCGGCAGGCCTCGTCGTCGCCGATCAGCAGCCGCGTCGCCAGGTGCTGCGCGTCCTCGTCGAAGCGGTCGCTCTGGGTCTCGTAGCTGTCCGCCTCGGCCTCGTCCGAGGGCGAGAAGAAGCCGTTGCGGAGCAGCGCGGCGAGCTCGTGGGGCCGGAGCGCGCTGTCGGCGGCGACCAGCGGCAGGGCATCGCGGAACCAGTTCCAGGGCTCGCCCGCGAAGGCGAGATCGGCCGGCAGGCGCAGGGCGTCCGCCGGGCCGTCGGCCGCCCGGACGGCGAGGTCGATGCGGACCGCGTCCGGCCTGGGCGGCAGATCGGCGGCGGTCGGCCCCGTCGGCTCCGTCAGCGGCGCGTCGTCGAGCGCATACGGCGTCCCGTCCAGGGTGACCTCGACGGCGATGCCGGTCGCTCGGTGGAGAGCGTCGTACCAGGCATAGCCCTCCAGCCGGCGGTCGCCTTCGAACAGGCGCGGCGCGACGCCGTTGCGCTCGGCGGCGCGCCACAGCGCCTGGGCCTCGGGCGGCTCGGGATCGCAGTCCATGAGCAGCGCATGCCGGTCCACCGGGGCGAGCTTCGGCGGATCGCGCCAGTCGTCGACATTGGCGACCGGGGCCCGCCAGGGGCGCAGCACGGCCGGCGGCGGCGCGATCCCGATGCCAGCGTCGCGCGCCCGGGTCCAGTCCTCGAAGGTGGGGCGCGGGTTCGGATCGGCCGCCATGGCGCGGTAGATGGCGAGCCGGGCGGCCGCGCGCATGTCCTCGAGGAAGGCGTTCTCGACCGCTTCCTTGCGGGCCGGCAGCACGAGTTCGAGATCGGGGCAGTCGTCGACATCCGCCAGCACGCTCCAGGCCGGGCCGTGGACGGTCTCGACGGTCAGCAGCTTCACCGGCAGGGTGAGGCCGAAGAAGTTAAGGTCGGGGTCGTTGTAGCCGCTGCGGCGGTTGCGGAAGACCCCGAAGACGAGGCCCCGCCACGGCTCGGCATGGACCGCGCCGTCGAGAAAGGCGCGGCGCGGCAACTCTACAGCGGCGGCAATTCCGTCCGTGCGGTCGTCGAACGCGACCGGCAGCGGGTAGTGCCGGGCGGCGATCTCGGCCGCGACGCGGACGGCGGCGGCGGCCTCCGTCGCCCGGAACGAAATTGCCGTGCCGTGCGGGTACGGGGCATCCTCGTCTGCGCAGACCTCGGCGTCCGCCTCACCGAGGAAATGCTCCGGCGACAGCGAGACGTGCCAGCCGGGCAGAATCTCCCCGTCCGGCAACCGCGGCCTGGACGAAACCGTGCAGTTGCGGCGCGCCAGGCTGGCGAAGCCGAAGCCGGCGGCGTCCTCGCGCCGGACGAGGGCGTCGTCCCAGCCGTTCTCGCCGAAGCTCAACAGGACGGCCGGATCGGCGATGCCGGCGCCGTCGTCGGTAATCGTGACGGTGAGCGGCGTCTTGCCCGTTGCGGCATCGATCCCGGCCGGTCGGGCGGCGGCCGCGGCAACCGATATGCGCACACGCGTCGCGCCGGCGCGGCGGCTGTTCTGCAGGGTTTCGGCGAAGATGTCGGCGAGAGTGGCGGCGTAGATGCGGGTCACCCGCTTGACGGCGCTCTCGTGGATGCGGGCGCGGATCGTGCGGTTCATGGGCGGACCTCCATGCGGGATGCGGAAACGAAAACGCCCCGCCGGCCAACAGACCGGACGGGGCGCTTCCTCGGGGCGGGACGGTTACTGGACGCGGCGGAGGAATTCGGGGATCGCCATCGGGTCCGGGGTGGCGTCGTGGCCGTTGGCCGGAACCGGCGGGACCGGTCCGGTTGCGGCGATGCCGTCCGGCCCGCCCGCGACGGCGGGGTCGGGACCGGGCTCGCCGGCGTTGCCGCCCTCGGCGCCGGCAGCATTCCCGCCCGGCGTATCGCCGCCCGGCGCATCCCCGTCCGGCGCATTGCCCTTGGACGTCCCCTCTTCGGGCGCCGGCGCATGGCCGTTGCCGTTGGCCGCGGGCGGCGCGGTTCCGGTATCGGCGGCGGGTTCCGCGGCCTCCTGCTCGCCGCCCGGCGCGGTCGCGGCGGCTTCCGTCGCGGCGTCCTCGACGTCCTCGGCGTCTCCGACCGTCCGGCCGGTGTCGAACGCCGCGAACCCGGGCGGGACCCAAGCCAGCGCCCTGGCGTGCATCGCGGGGCTGACGCCGATCGGCGGGTCGCCGGCGGCGAAGGCAGCCTCCATGGCCTCGGCCAGCGCGGGCTTCTTGTACTTGGACCGCGCCGACGCCCAGGGCAGTCCGAATACCGCGCGGGCGATGTCGAGGACGCGGCTCTTTGTAATCCGCGACCACAGCATGTCGGCGGTCGGGCGGACATGGGCCGCGAAGTCGATGTCGAGCCGGGCCACGGTGGCTTCGAGCTCGGGCCGGGCCTGGGACTCGAAGGCGAGCTGGCCGTTCACCGTGCGCGCAACGCAGGCCGCGAACAGCGCCTCCTTCTCGGCCCGGGACAAGGCCCGCAGCGCCGCGAAGGACTCGCCGTCGTCCCGGATCTCCAGCCAGTCGAGCGACAGGTGCGAGCGGTCCGCCAGCATCGCCTCGCCCGGCGACCAGTCCGCGAAGTTCGCATCGTTCATCCGGATGTTGGGCCGGTCCGGGGTCTCCTTGACCGTGATGTCGAGGGCGTCGTCGCGATAGCCCGGCGTGAACACCGCGCGGCCCATCTGGAACAGCAGGAGGTCGAAGGCGGCCTCGAAGTCCCCGGCGAGATGCGCCTTGACCAGCGCGGTCCGGATCGCGCGCAGGTCGTCGGCGAGCCCGATGCCGACGCCGGCCTCCTTGCGCGCCTCGGCCTTGCGGTCCCTCGGCCCCGCCACGGGCCGGGTAACGGCCGGGACGGCGGTGTGAACGGCCTGACCGGCGGTGTTGACGCCGGCGGTGGCGGCCGGGTCGCGGCCGTTGCCGGCCTGGGTGCCGGTCCGGTCCGTCTCTGCCGGCTTCGGCATGTCCTCGGGCTTCACGAGGCCGGCAATGACCTGGAGCGCGCCCTCGCGGCCGATCGTGACGATGCAGCCGGCCATCGCGAAGTCCTCGCGCCGCCACATGGCCCGTGCCTCGACGGCGCCCTCGATCTCGTCGAGGCGGGTCTCGATGGACTCGGCTTCCGCCAGCAGCTCTTCGGTCCACTGGTCGTCGTCGAGTTCGGCGAGTTCGGCCTGCCGGGCCTCCAGCTTCCCGATCTCCGCGCTTTCCTCGTCCGTCGGCGCGCCGGGCTGCGGCTCGATGCGGCCGCAGGAGGCGGTGTCGTCCCATGCGGCCTCGATCATGGGGACGGCCCACTTCCAGCGGGTGGACAACTCGTCGGCCGCCGCCTGGAGCTTCGCCATGGCGAGCGCCTCGAGCAGCACCGGATCCTCGAACCAGACGCCGTTCTCGTGTTCATCGGCGAACAGGTCGCGCATGACCGTGCCGCCGGCGGCCTCGTAGGCGTCGACCCCGACGAACTTCGCGACCGCCGTGCTGCCCGGCACGCGCTCCTCGGTGAGCAGGCGCTTCACCTGCGCGGCGGACGGGCGGTGGCCCTGGGCCGAGACCTGTTCCCAGACCGCCATCTGGCGCTCCCGGTCGGCGGTAACCGCAAAGGCCTTCAGCGCTTCGAGGTCGATCCTGTTCGCCCGGTAAGCGTCGAGCAGTTCCGGGGCGGCGTTGCCGAGGCGCAGCCGCTGCTCGACGATGCGCTCGGATGTACCGAAGCGCGCGGCGATGGCGGAGACCGGCCGGCCGGCGTCGGCGAGCCTTGCGAAGGCCGTCACCTGGTCGGCCGGGTGCATGGGGATGCGCATGACGTTCTCGGCCAGCGAGACCTCGCCGGGCTCGGCGTCGCCGGACCTGACCTGGCAGGGGACCGGATTGCCGGCATCCAGCACGCCGTCCTCGACCAAGTCCCGCATGGCCTTGAGGCGGCGCCCGCCGGCGACCACGGCATAGCGTTCGCCATCATGCTCATCGGGCTCGTCGGCCCGGACGACCAGATTCTCCAGCAGCCCGAAAGCGGCGATCGAGGCCTTGAGCGCGGCGTCGGCTTGGGGATCGGGCGGGGTCTTGCGGACGTTTTCGGGGGCGAGCGAAAGCCGGGAGAGCGGAATCTCCCTGATGCACAACTCGGCCCCGGGGGCGATGCGGTTCATGCGAACCTCCCTCGGTGGTGTGTGGAATTGCACGGAAGAGGCGTCGGGAGAACGGCACCCGCCGGCCTCGTCAGCGCCGCCCGGACCGTCGCCCCGCTCCGACTCTCGGCGGCATAGCGGGCAGAGCCGAGGTGCGGCGGGGAGGTTGCGCCACCGGGAAGACGCAGTCAGGCGTGCAGCGGCAGCAGGGTGTCGGGGTACGGCCGGCGCACCAGTCGCCAGCCGCCCGCGCAGGGCTCGACCGCGATGCGGTCCCGGGCGTAGACGTCGTAGCGTTCGAGGGCGGCCAGCGTTGCCGTCTGCCTGGCGTGGACCGGGATCGCCGCATCGAGCCGGTCCGCGACCGCGCGCCACCAGGCGACGATCCCGCTCACCATGACCGGAGTGAACGGCGGCTTGCCGAAGGCGACCGCCCCGTCGCCGGCGAACATCCGCGCGCCGTGCCGGTTGCCCCAGAGCTCCGGGTGGCGCTCCGCCCAGCCCTTCAGCGCGGGGGCGTTCATGAACCCGAGGTCGCGCGCGAGCAGGTGCGCGCCCTCGTAGTACATGAGGTGGGTGAGTTGCCCGTCCGGCCGCAGGGCCATCATGGTCTCGCCGGGATCCTTGTAGAAGGTCTCTTCATGGCGCCAGCGGACCGCGGGGTGGCCGATCAGGCGGCCGAGCGCGTACCAGCCGCCATGGCAGGCGACGGTGCGGCAGCGGTGGCGGTGGACGATCCCCCAGTCCATGGGGGCCTCCCGGTCGCCGCCGTAGGCGGCCATGGCGCGCTCGATCCGCGTCATGGCGAGGCGGACGGCTTCGGGCGACGGGTGGACGGCGGGCATGGCGGTCGCTCCTCCGACGGTGCGGTCGGGTTGGTTGCAGGTTACGGGGAACCGGCGTTGCGGCCGTCACCGGTCTGCCAGGCGAATCCAGGCGAGGCAGAAGGCCTGGAGCCAGCGGAGCCGGCGCGCGGCCGGCCAGCGCCGGTGGATCGACACCGGCGCGGGGCCGGGCTCAGGCGATGGCGATGCGCTCGCCCCAGGGCGGCGGCGCGTCGAGGTGGCCGGCGCCGGGGCGCCAGTCGCACCACAGCACCGGGAAGCCGGGCTCGGCCTCCGGGTAACGGTCGCACTCCAGGTCGGTGAAGTAGAGGCAGACCGCGGGCCGCACGTCCTGCTTGTCCAGCCACGCGAATCCCGGCCGGAAGTCGGTGCCGCCCCGACCCCGGACGGCGATCTCGCCGGGGAGATCGTCGGGGGCGTACTCCGACGCGTCCTGCACCGCGGCGTCGACCTGGAGCACGACGACCCGCTCCGGCCTGATCTCGGCGGCGACCTCGCGCACCTCGGACCAGAAGGCGGCCAGCGCGTCGGTATCGACCGAGCCCGAGGTGTCGACGATGACCGCGATCGCGTCCATGCCCTCCGAGCGGATCGACGGCAGGTAGAGGCCGGAGTCGATGAAGCGGCGGTTGGGCACGCTCCAGCTGTAGTCGCTCTTGGCCGCGTCGGTCATGTAACGCCGGAGCAGCGCGCGCCAGTCGAGCATGCCGGCATGAGCGCTCCGGATGGTTTCCTCGACGGCGCCGGGCGTCTTGCCCTGGGCCTTGGCGAGGTTGAGCGCCTGGTGCATGGCCTCGTCCCACGCCTGCTCCTCGGCGGCGACGACGCTCGGAGACGGCGCGGAAGCGTCGTCGTTCTCGCCGCCGGCGGGCGCGTCCATGACCTCCCCGGTGCCGGACGGGTCGCAGCTCGGCGGCGCGCCGGAACCGCTGCGGTCCGGGGATGCGCCGTCCGGCTGCTCCGGACCGTCGGAAGAATCGTCGTTCCCGGCGCTGCCGTCGTTCTGGGTGTTTGGCGCCCCGTCTCGATCGTCCGAATCGTCAGGGCCGGATGGCGCGGCGTCATCGCCGGAAGCGCCGGCGCCGCCGGACGGCGGACTGCCGCCGTTGCCGGGCGCGTCCGGCTCGGGTGCCGGCAGCCGGTCGTAGGCCTGCTCGACGCTGATCCCGTCCCAGGCCTCGGCGTCGGGCGGCAGGGTGAAGCCGGCGTCCCGCAGCAGGCCGTGGGTGACCAACTGGGAAGCGCGCTGCCAGCGTTCCGGGTCGCGCTCGCCGCGCCGGGTGTGGTGCTTGAGCGCGCAGGCCAGCACGACCCGGGCGATCGCGGTCTCGATGACGTGGGCGTCGGTCTCCGCGATCCATTGCGGCGAATAGCGAATCTCCCGCCCGTCGCTCGCCAAGGTCTCGCGGCCCGCGTCCGGACGGACCGGCAGGCGGAGCGCGAGGCTGCCGAAGAAGGGCTGCTCGCGCAGCAGCGCGGTGACGCAGCCGCTGACCCGCTGCGCGGATTCCGAGCGCATGCGGGCGGCCATCACGCGGCCTCCCGTGCGGGTTCGGGCTGCGGCGCGAAATACCCCGCGAACTTCTCCGCCAGGGCGTCGGCGTCACGCTTGACCCGCGCCCGGGCGGCGGGATCGAAGGTCTTCGACGGCCGGAGCGCATCCGGCTCGACACCGGCGATCCTGTCCTTCACCTGCTGGCAGAGCTGCGCCAGGGTCTCGTCGCCGAAGATGTTGAGCCGCGGCACGACGTCGACCAGGTCGCGGATGTTGCCGATCATCGAGTCCCGGAACACCAGCGGCTTGCCCTCGCCGTCCTCTTGAAGGCGTTCGGAGACCCGCTCGACGGCCTCGCCCAGGCGCCGGTAGAGGTCGCCCACCGCGTCGCGCAGGCGCTCCTCGACCTGGCGCTCGATGTCGCGCTTCACGCGCTCGGTGTCGTCCGAGGCGAGCTTCGCCATGAAATGGTCGGCGTCCGGCACCGGGACGATCCGGTAGCGCAGGCCGAACTTGCCCCGGAGCGCCTCCTTCGAGGGATAGTCCTCGATGCGGAACAGCTGGCCCAATTCGAGCCGGGCCCGATCGATGTTGTCGTCGTAGTCCTCGATGAAGCGGGCGCGCTCGCGGACCATGCGCTCGCGCAGCCCGCCCATCAGTTCCGTGTAGCGCTCGTAGTTGGCGACGGTGAGCAGCCGGCTGCCCTGGTCGTCCCAGGGCAGGGTCTGGGCGTAGTGGGTGCTGCGCGCCGCGCTCATGGTGGCGGTGAGCGCGGCGAAGGCGGCCCTGGGCAGCAGGCACTTGTTGTAGCGGCCGGCGCTGACGCTTGCCTCGTGGTGGACGGCGACGTGGGTGCTGGCCTTGCGGTCGTACTGCCGGCCCGACCAGGCGGCGATGCGAAGACTCACCAGCATGGCGTCATGGCTGAGATTCATGGGGCTGTTCTCCCGAAGGGGTTGCTACTGGGTGCGGGCGGCGGCCCAGCGGATGAAGGCGGGCGATCGCTGGAGGTCGGGATCGCGGCGGATGCAGGAGCCGACCAGGAACTCGCCGACCTCGCGGCGCAGGCGCTGGGCGTAGGTGACGATCGAGGCCAGCGTGATGTCGTCGGCCATGCGGTAGAGCGAGCCGCAGAGCGCGATCAGGGCGCTGGCATTGTCCGGCACGATCGCGTTCTCGGGATCGTCGAGGACGGCGCGGGGATGGGGCAGCTCGCGCCAGACCTTGAGGAAGGCGGAGAACTCCACCGCTGCGGCTTCGCCAACCGTGCCCCTGAAGAGCGCCCGTTCCACAGTGGGGTCGAGGTTGCCCCGTTGGTTGACGATGCCGGAGACCATCTCCCAGGTCCTCGGACAGCAGAACGCCTTCTCCTTCGACTGGGGATCGAAGCTGTGCAGCAGGTCCGGGCGCATCTGGATGTAGAACAGCACCTCCGGCGCGATGCCGTTGGCCGCGCCCCAGGCGAGCCAGTCTTCCGCATCGACCCGGATCTCCAGATGGACAAAGCGGGACGCCAGCGGCGTCGGCATCCGGTGGACAACGCCCCGGTCGCTCTCGCGGTTGCCGCAGGCGATGAGCGAGGCGCCCTCGGGCAGTTCGTATTCGCCGACCTTGCGGTCGAGCACGAGCTGGTAGAGGGCGGCCTGCACCATGGGCACCGCCGACGGCAGCTCCTCCAGGTTGACGAGCCAGCGGCCGGGATCGCCGGCGGGCGGCAGGAAGGCCGGCGGCGCCCAGCGGGTGCGGCCGTCGGCGTCGCGCCAGGGGATGCCGCGCAAATCGACGGGGTCGAGCAGCAGCGTGCGCACGTCGAGATAGTGGCGGCTCGCTTCGGCGGCGACCTGCTGGGCGAGCGCGCTCTTGGCGCAGCCCGGGGCGCCCCAGAGGATCGTCGGCTGGCGGGCTTCGACCAGCACCGCCAGGGTCGCCGCGAGTTCGCTCGGGCGCAGCGTTTAGTCGGCGGATACGGTGTCGGGATCGGTCATCGGCGTGCTCCGGAAGGACGGGGAGAAGGCGCGATTCGACGCCCACGGGCCTCGAATCTTCGCCCCGTCGACGGCCTCGCCACTCCTCATCTTCCTGCAAGGGTTCTGGCCGTCGCGCCCTGCGGGGAGCCGGCGCCGGGCCGATGCGCGGTCAGGTTTCGCCGAGGCCGGTCAGGTCTTCGAGGTCCCTGCGGGCGCCCGGGGGCACGCCCGTCATCTCCGGAAGCGGCCGGCGCGTCGGCGACAGCGTGTGGCCGATGCGCTGCTCTAGTGCCGCGTAGGCGCGGTAGAGCCCCGGGCGAAGCTCGGCCGCCCGGCGCAGATCGGCGCGGGATGCCAGAATGCAGAAGCTGCAACTCAGCCGCGACATGCCGGCGGCGTAGGCCCAGTGCGGCGTCTGGCCGGCGACGCGGATGACACGGAACACGTCCTCGGTCGAGAGATCGAAGAGCGGCAGCCAGTCGAAGACCTCACGGCCGGCGACGCTCATGCGGTCGTTACGCCGCCACGGCGTCTTCCTGGCGCGCGCCGGGCTCTCCCCGGCGCGCATGCCCATCGCGTTGACGAGCCGGCCGCCGAAGCGCGGATGGGCCTTCAGATAGCGGCGCAGCTCCCGCCGGATCGGTCCGGCCTTGAAATCCGAGGTGCACCAGCGCGCCTTGCTCGACGGCCAGAGGCCGCGTTCTTCGACCCGTTCCAGCAGGGTCTTGCCGGATGCGACCGGCGCGAATATCAGCGGTACGCCCTCGGGCAGCGTGGCCTCGATGTGCCCGATCGTGCCGGGCCACTCGACCGCGCCGAGCGGGGCGTGAACCGCCACGATCTGTTCTCGGGGAACGATCCGCGACAACAGGATGGTCATCGCCTGCGAGTCCTTGCCGCCCGAGTGATTGACGGCGACGAGGGCGCCGGCCCGGATCAATTCGGTGCACTCCGGGGGAATGCGAAGGTCGGTATGTTCGGCGGCCATGGACGGGACTCCCGGTTGGTGGCGCGGGGACCGCGCTCCGGCCCCGGACTGCGCCCGGGCAAAGCCGGCCCCGGCCTTCCAATGGCGTGATGCCATTACGCGACGATCGAAACCGCCGGCCGCCCAAGGGGCTGGGGGTGCGATCGAATCGGCGTATTCCTGGCGCAGGTGGAATTGCGTGGGCGCGTGTTCGTGCGGCCTTCCATTGCCGCGCCGGGCTACCCGTCGCGAACGCATGCGCCGGCTCCTCGGCGGGGGCGACCGCGGATCGGCCGCCCCCGCGGCCGGCCCTATGACGGCCGGCCTGGTGGGCTCCGAACGGGTTCGCCGCCATCCCCACCGCCGCGCTCGATCCGCCCCACAGTGCGGCTTCTCCCGCGGTCCCCGCGCTTGTCGGGTCCGGGTCCCCATCTCGGCCGGCCGTCGCCCCCCGGAGGCGAGCGGACCGGCATGTCGGCGCTGGCCGCCGCCTCCGCGCTACCCGGCGGCCTCCGATGACAGCGCCGTTGACTCGCAAATCTCCTGAAACTGCTGCCGAAGCTCTTCCTGATGCTTCCTGAAATAGCGGTCGACCTCGGCGTTGCGGAGCAGGGAACGGACATAGGAGACGGCGAGCGCTAGATTGAGATGGTCGGCAGCGAAGTTCGCCTCGATCCGTTCGAGCTCTCCCCTGAGGTTCGCCAGCTCCCGTTCGATCTGCTCCATTTCCTCGGAGGAAATCCTCCTGCGTGTCGCGGGTTTGCCGGGGTTCACCAGCTGATCCGGCGAACTCGCGTCGACCAGGGTCTTCGCATAGGCGACCGAATAGGTGCCGATCCCGACCATCGTCTTCGCAATCTCGTACTGCCTGAGGGCTTTGACCCTCTTGAGCGCCTGGAACGAGTTGATCGGACAGTCCTTGTCCTTGAGCAGCGCCGCCACCTCGGGACAGATGCCGTTCAGGAGGTCGCGCTTGGTGCGGATGGTCTCGACATTGACGTCCAGGGCCTGCGCGATGCGCCGCTCCGACACGCCGCGCGCGATCACCTTCAGGATCATCCGGTGCACCTGGATCGGCGTGATCGGATTGACCTCGCGATTGTAGGTGAGAGCCTCGTCGTCGACGGAGACCAGACAGGCCGCTTCGGCGACGCCCATGTCCCTCAGGATGTCGATCCGGAGATGGCCGTCGAGCAGCAGATACTTGCCCTTCAGCCCGGGCGGCCGCGCCACGACGGGAGGCTGCACGATGCCGATCTCGCGGACGGATGCGGCGATCTGCAGGAATTTCCGGCTCTTGCGGACGGTGCCGTCGACAGGTTTCGAAGGAAGAATGTCGGCGAGCGCGACCGTGACGCTCTCCCGCTCGAACCCCATCGTCACCTCGCCGGACATGTCACGCCTCCTCCGGCGCTTCGACGAGACGGGCCAGCGGAGCCGGCATGGTCCGCATTCCCTCTGCGCGAAGCACGGCGCGGAAATGGTCCTGGGACATCAACAGGCGCAGGCCCGTCACGAGGGCATCCAGCTGTTCCGCGGCGCGGTCCGCGCTCTCGATCAGCCGGGCGTGGCTCTTCACGGCCTCCTTGAGGTCGCGGGCAACCGCCTGTGCCGATTTGGCGGCCGGCTTTCGACTGGCCTTGCCCGGCTTCTGCGCCTTGCCGTAGCGCTGGCGGTGCTCGAGCGCGCGCCGGGCTCCGGGCATCTGCCGGAGCGTCAGTTCGCCCTTCTCGTAGGCTTCGACAAGAACCTCCTGCGCCCGCTCGTTATCCGCGTCGGAAATTGCGATGGCGACCCGCAGCGGCATCTTTCCCTGTTCGACGGCGATCAGCAGCCGCTCTTCCCCGGCCTTGAGGAGGCTGCGGATGCGCCTGACATGCTCCTGCGAATAGCCGATCTTGGCGCCGATCCGGGCATTCGAGTATCCGCGCTTGCCGAGCTCGCCGATCGCCCGGAACAGGTCCCCGGGACGGGGCCTGCGCCGGGCGATGTTCTCGACCAGGCTCTCGACGAGGCTGTCCTGCTCGGACAGGTCGGTAACGATCGCCGGGATCTCCGTCTGTCCGAGCGCGAGGAAGGCTTCCATCCGGCCCTGTCCGTAGACGAGGTTGTACGCGGGCGCGCCGTCGGCACCCGCGATCCGGCTGACCTTGATGGGCTGCTTGAGGCCGACCCTGTCGATGCTGTCGACGATCCCGGCGAACTTCCTGGCGTCCCGCACCCGGGGATTGAGCACGGCGATGCGGTCGATGGGAATCGTCTCGATCTCGAAATCGGCGTCCGTCATCGTGCGATCTCCGAAATCGGGGCCCGCTCGGCCATGGCGAAGAAGCGGTCCAGCGTGTCGAACCGGAAGGCGTCCATCATCAGCCCGTTCTCCTCGGCGAGCCCGAGGCGGTTCGTTTCGAGAAGTGCAAGCGGCAGGAGGTAGTAGTCGAGGATGGCTTCATTGACGTCGTCCATGCGGAGAACGACGGTCAGGTCGGGAGCGAGCCCGGCGTCCAGACGGATCTTCCAGCGCCGGGAACCGGATCCGGTATGCCGGCACCGGGCGACGACGATCGAGGCGGTGAACTCGCCGTTGACGGTGAGAAGGTCGTTGCCCGGATCCCGGTCGACAGCGCCGCCGATCCCCTCGATCTCGGCGATCGCCGCGGCGACCTCGTCGGCATGGATCCGGCGGAGTGCCCGGTTGATCTCGACATACCGGTAGTCGCGCTCGGGCGTGAAGCCGACCAGGGAATAGGCGCGGACCAGGCTGCCGAAGCGGGAGGCGTAGCAGCCGCTCGACGGCATGTTCTCGGCCTCGTCGATCACGAAACCGGAGAGATAGCCCTTCTTCTTCAGGAGTCCTTCGAGGCGGGCCAGCATCTCGTCGTCCGAGTAGCGCCGGTTGCGTTCCCGGATCATGCCCTGGGCGGTAAAGAACAGCTGCGGATCCACCACCGCCTCGAAGGCGCCGTCGGCGCGGACCCATTCTTCGGGTGGGTTGTTCCTGTGCGCCTCCTTCAGCTTGAAGGAGTGCCGGTTGTACACGTTGTTGCCGATGTATTTCTCGTTGGTGAGCACCTGGTGGACGGTGCCGCGGGTCCAGGGCCGGCCGAGGTCCGTCGCGATACCCCGCTCGTTGAGCAGCGCGGCGATCTCGCCTTCCAGCCTGCCACCGTCGACGAACTGCCGGTACATCCAGCGGACGGTCTCCACCTCCTCTTCCGGTCCGGGAACCAGGATCACCCGGTCGGTCTGAAGGCTCTTGTACTGGCCGCGGTCGAGGATGCCCTGGGGCACGCGGTTCTGGTCGATGCGCATGCGGCGCAGCCCGTAGCCCGCCATGCCGCCCTGGCGGAAGCCGAGCCCGATCAGCCGGCACTGGCCGGCGAACACTTTCTCCGAGAGCTCGCGGGCGTACTCGCCGGCCATGGAGCGCTTGAGGGCCTTGAACACGGCAGCCATCGGGCTGCCGTCGTTGATGAACTGCTCCTTGCAGTAGTGGACTCGGACCTTGGCCTTCTTGCAGGCGAACTCGAGAGACGCGGCCTCGTCGGTGTCCTGGAACCTCCCCCAGCGGCTGATGTCGTAAACCAGGATCGTATCGAACCCGGACTCGTCGCTCAGCGCGTCGGCCAGCATCTGCTGCATGCCCGGCCGGTTCTCGTAGCGCAGGCCGCTTCTGGCCTCGTCGGAATAGACGGCGACGATCTCCATGTCGTTCTCGGCCGCGTAGTGCTCGATGGCCGCCATCTGGTTTTCGGTCGAATACTGCTGGAGCCCGGTCGACATCCGGACATAGGCGACCGCGCGCCGTCCCGGCGGCGCTTCCGGCTGGGAATGATGTCGAGGACTCGGCACCGGTCGGACCTTCGATTGTCCCGCAACGGGTCAACGCGCCGCCGGCGGCCGGGCGACGTCTACGTCCGGCCCGGCGCCGGCGCCCCCGCGGGGGTTCGCGCCGGGGTTGGCGTCGCCATCCCCTTCCGTCGTGGCGGCACGGCGCTCGCGCGCGGCCAGTTCGCGCTTGTACTCGTCGGCCATGTACCGTTTCAGCCTCCTGGCGGTGGCGGACCACGCTCTATCTTCGTGGTCGAGGTGCTCCTCGGCGCAGTAGCGCACCTCGACGCCGGCCTGGCGGCAGGCATTTTCGATACAGGCGCTCTGGTCGGGGTCTTGGAACCGGCCCCAGCGGCTCGGATCGAGGAGCAGAATCGTGTCGAAATCCCCTGCGCCGCTCGCGATGTCGCGGAACAGTTGCTGAAGGCCGGTCCGGCCGTCGATGCTCAGGCCGCTCCCGTACTCGTCGCAATAGAGCCGCGTGAGCTGCATGCCATGGTCGCGGGCATACCGGACGATGGCTTCGATCTGCCGGCGGAGCGAGTCGCCTTCGAGCTCCTTTGCGGAGCGCAGATAGCCCGCGGCCGGGCGCTTCGGGGACGACCGGTCTGGTCGGGCGGCGGCAGTCGGGTTGGGACAAGCGGCCACAGAATTCTTCCCCCTCCTGTGCAGGGTGTCGCTCCACCGAACCGGCGGCGGCGCCACGCTGTGCAAACTTGGGGGAGAGTCGCGATGGACGCGGCGAGCGTCCACCACCCAAAAGTAACCTTTTGCCCGCAAAGGTAACCGACAGGTTACTTTTTTCCGAATAATCCAGTCGTTTCAAAAGGATAGAGAATTGGCAGCTTTTGCGCCCGGAAGCATCGCGATTCCCGGGCTGCGCTCGGTTCGGGCGTTCCGGGAATGCTTGTCGCGGCAGGCGAACCCGTTGCCAGCCTGCGAGATCGATGGTCTCAAGGGGAGAATACCGATGGGAAAGATCGATCGCGCGCTCGGCAGGGAACTTCGGCTCAGGCGAACGGCCGATGGAGATACGCTCGATACGCTAGCGGCCAGACTCGGGGTCTCGGACAAGACAATCGGGAAATGGGAGCGGGGCGTGGCGATGCCCTCCGCGACGAACATCCGCATGCTCGAGAAGCTCGGCCTGATCGAAGGATGGCTGGGCCGAAACGGCAGCGGCAGCAGGCCGGACGGACAACCCCCGTCCCCAGCGACCGGCGACCGGATCATGCAGACCTTCGGGTTTCCGGAGTCGGAACTGCGGCTCAGGGTGCAGGAGCTTCGGGACGTCGGCGAGCGTGAGCTGGTGGCACTCTTCCGGACCTTCGCGGCCAACGAACGGAGCACAATTCTGAAGATCCTTCATCTGGTCGTCGCGAGGCCCGGGGCCGGAAACAGACTGCAGCCGTGACGCCGGAACGGCAACGGCCGATCCATTCAGTTATGGAGACCGGCCTCAACAACGCTGCCGGCGTGGATCATGGCGTCGCATCGGGCGTACCGCCGGCGGTGGTGGCGCGGCAGCTCGGCCACTATTCCAGCATGACCACGGAACTCCATTACGGCCATATCTCCGAGTCGGCGGTCGACGCGATGATCCGGCAGAAGATCGACCGGGCCGATCTCGTCCCGGCCTCGTGACAATTGCAGCCATTGCCCGTCCGTCGGGTCGCCGCCACATCCACGACCGGTCCACCATTAGAGGAATACGGATGCGTGCCCTGCGCCTGATCGAGGAAGAGCAGTTGAGCTTCGACGAGGTCGCCGATCCGCCGCCGCCCGGCGACGGCGAGGTGCTGCTGCGCATGCAGGCCCTGTCGCTCAACCATATCGACCTGTTCGGCGTGCGCGGCATGGCCTTCGCCAAGCGGGCGCTGCCGTTGATCGTCGGCGTGGAAGGTTCAGGCGTCGTCGAGGCCGTCGGCCCCGGCGTCGATCATGTCCGGCCCGGCGACCTCGCCATCGTCTATCCCGGCCTGTTCTGCGGCGTCTGCCGGCGCTGCCGGGCCGGGCAGGAAAACCTGTGCGAGGATATCGGCGGCATCATGGGCTTCCACGTCGACGGGCTGGCCCGCGAGCGCCTCGTCGCCCCGGCGGCGCGGGTGCTGAAAGTGCCGGACGGCGTCAGCGCGGTGCAGGCGGCCTGCACGACCGTCACCTTCGCCACGGTGCAGCACATGCTGTTCGACAACGCGCAGCTGGAGCCGGGCGAGACCATCCTGGTCCACGCCGGCGGCAGCGGCATCGGCTCGACCGCGATCCGCATGGCGAAGGCGATCGGCTGCACGGTCATCACGACGGTCGGCAGCGCGGACAAGGCCGAGAAGGCCGCCGCGCTCAGCGCCGATCATGTCATCGACTATCGCGAAGAGCGCTTCGAGGGCCGGGTCCGGCGGCTGACCGGCCGGCAGGGCGTCGACGTCGTGTTCGAGCATGTCGGGCCGGACACCTGGCCCGGCAGCCTGCTGTCGCTGAAGCGCGGCGGCCGGCTGGTGACCTGCGGCTCGACCAGCGGCGTCAGCGCGCCGACCAACCTCTATTCATTGTTCCAGCAGCAATTGCGCATCATCGGCTCGTTCGGTTCGTCGGTGCGCAACTGCCGGGAGAGCCTGGACAAGATGGCCGCCGGCATCCTGCCGGTCATCGACAGCGAGATCGCTCTGGCGGACTTCCCGGCCGCCATCGAACGCCTCCGCAACCGCGACGTGTTCGGCAAGATCGTCGCGCGGTTCTGAGCGGGACTCAGCGGTCAGGCGCGGTCCCTGGAGCAAGCCTTGCCCAACAAACTTATATTTTGTTGGGCAAGAGACGGTCCGCAAGATCGTCCGGCGATCGGCGCCCTTCCGTGACGCCGGCCGGGACGGGTTGGGCGGTATCGTCACGATCTTCCAGGCGGGGGGACTTATGCCGAAGGACCACACCTACACCGCCACGATCACCTGGACCGGCAACCGGGGCGAGGGCACGCGCCGCTACCGGGGCTACGGCCGGGAGCACGACATCGCCTGCCCGGGCAAGCCGGTGCTCCGCGGCTCGGCCGATCCGGCCTACCGGGGCGATGCCGACCGGCACAATCCGGAGGACCTGCTGGTGGCCGCGCTCTCGGCCTGCCACATGCTCTGGTACCTGCATCTGTGCGCCAGCGCCAGGGTCGTCGTCACGGCCTACGAGGACCGCGCCGAGGGCACGATGCGGACCCATGCCGACGGCGCCGGCGAGTTTACCGGCGTCACGCTCCGGCCGCGGGTGACGATAACCGGCGACAGCGATCCGGCAATGGCGGAACGGCTGCACGAAAAGGCGGGCGCGATGTGCTTCATCGCCCGCTCGGTCAACTTCCCGGTCGAGCACGCGCCGGAGATCGTGACGGCGTAAGGCTCGATTCCCCCTTGGGCCCCGGCCCCTCTGGCTGCCGCCGTCCCTTCTCCGTCGCCCCTTCCCCCTCGCCCCTATCCTCTCGCCCTTAGGCCGCTTTCGTCGTACCGTAAGCGGACGCCGCCGCAAGGGCGGATCGGGCAAAGCGGAGGAAACGGCATGTCGGGCATGGACGGGGTTCTGGAACGGGCGGTGGCGCAGGACGATGTGCCGTTCGCCGTGGGCATGGTCGGCGACGCCGACGGGGTGCGCTACAGCGGCGCCGTCGGCGAGGCCGCGCCGGGCCGGGCGGCCGGCGAGGACACGGTGTTCCGCATCTTCTCGATGACCAAGGCGATCGGCGCGGTCGCCGCGACGATCCTGATCGACCGCGGGAAAATGCGCTTCGACACGCCGGTCGACGACATCCTGCCGGAATTTGCGAACGTCCAGGTGCTCGACCGCTTCGACGGCGACACGCCGGTCATGCGCGCGCCGAAGACCCGGGCCACCCTGCGCCACCTGGCGACCCACACCAGCGGCCTGGAATACGAGTTCTGGAACGGCGATGTCGCCCGCTACATGGAGGCGACCGGCCATCCGACCATCCTGTCCGGCCTCAAGGCGTCGCTGTTCTATCCGATGATGACGGATCCGGGCACGCGCTGGGGCTACGGCGTCGGCATCGACTGGCTCGGCCAGGCCGTCGAGGCGGTGGACGGCCGGCGCATCGACGCCTTCTGCCGCGAGGAGATTTTCGAGCCGCTCGGCATGGCCAACACGGCCTTCGAGCTCGACGACGCCATGACCGGCAACCTGTGCGAGCTGATGGCGCGCGGCGAGGACGGCGTCTTCGCCCCGTTCGAGCTGGCGCCGCCGTCGCAGCCGGAAATGTACGGCATGGGGCACAACCTCTATTCGACCGCGCCGGACTATCTGCGCTTCCTGCGCATGGTGCTGCGCCGGGGCGAACTGAACGGCAACCGCATCCTGTCCAAGAAGGCGGTCGCGGAGATGACGGCGGACCACATGCAGGGGCTGGCCTTCGAGAAGATGGTGACGATCGCGCCGCCGGTGACGGCGGATTTCGACCCGTTCCCCGGCACGAAGGTGACCCACAGCTTCGCCTTCATGCGCAACGAGGAGGCGATCCCCGGCCGGCGCAGCGCCGGCTCGCTGAGCTGGGCCGGCGTGTGCAACACCCATTACTGGCTCGACCCGGCCAGGGGCGTCGCCGCGGTCATCATGACCCAGTCGCTGCCCTTCGTCGAAGCGCGCTTCATGGCGACCTACGCCGCCTACGAACAAGCGGTCTACGCCAGCCTGTGAGGAGAATCGGAAGCACGAAGCCGATATTCAGGGCCGGCAAGCCGCTGAGGGATGCAGTGAACTCTCGAAATGCCGCATGAACGGGTTCGGTCGGAGACCCGGGACATGCGAAGCCAGCGAGGGACAGCAGGTTGAAACCATGTGCTTTCGGTGCGAAGACCGCCGGCGCCGCTCGTTCATTCGGGCAGACCGGAGAATCAAGGCCTGGCTTGGGATTGCGACGGGCAACCCGGCCGCGGCCGGCGCGCCATGACAGAACAGGCAGAAACATGGACGCGCAGGGGCACGGAAGCGCGTTCCCGCACAGGCTTGGTCGATCATTGCGGGACGCCTGTGAGCTTCGGCGCATTGTTGATTTCGACAGCAGACGCAATGGATACTTCAGACTTTGATTCCACCAGGTATCTATACGATGACCAACCCTCCTGCCGTTGCCGAGCCTCGTTGCCGAGAAACCTTACCGATCCGCCGGTTGCGGGCTTGTTCGTGCCCCGCCTCCCCGGTTGATTGCGTATGAGGCAAGAAGATAGTGGAGGGGTGTGGAATTGAAGTCGGGTGAAGGCCGCCGCAGAGTGACCTCAATTTGAAATCACGCGGTTACGATACGATGACGAACCCAGCGCAACCCAACTGTCCTTGGCTACAGAAATTCAGTGGCGCCGTCAGTTCGACACGAGGTCACTGGGCCAGCTACGGAATAGACGACGAAACTAGAAGGAACGCCACTGTCAAGCGTATTCGGCGAATCTATGATGGGTGAGTACAATCTGGGGTGTACTTTGAACTGATACTGCTTGACAAGGCGTTTGTTTACCAAGTCTATTAGTTTTCCCAAACAGGTAGAGCGAAGCTACCGTACGGCAAGGATGTATCGCAATGGAAAAAACAGACACAGCAAGTAGTACCGCGATTGAAATGGGCAGTATTTTGCCTTTGCTGATCGCTGAAGGAGTATTGCTACTACTTGTACTTATTGCTCTTCCGATTTATGCCATATGGAAGGCAAAGAACTCCGACAACGTTGCTCTCAAGGGTTTAGCTCTTCCCCAAGGTTCTGTGAGATCCATGTTGGCGCTGACTGTCGTGGGCTCCTTCGTTATTTTTCTCGTATTCGGTGGAGCAGCGATACCGACTGGTACTCGCTTTACGGAAGTTGTCGCAGCATTGACGGGGATCGCCGGGACAGTGGTAGGCTTCTATTTTGGTAGCGGGGGTTCTGGGACCACGGGGAAGTAATTCTTAAGTTCGCACTAGCAGGGATTTTTGATGATGGATGATATAGTCGCGGTTGCGCAGAAGGTAAAGGAAGCTACTTTTCTTGCGGATTTACTTCAGGAATTCGTGGCAAGGGTTTGGGTAGCTTACCGGAGGAATAAGTGAAATAGACAAGGCGCTTGAGGTGGTCAGAGAAATGTTTGACCAATAGTACCAATATTGTGATCAATTCTTTAGTCCATTGCCAGTAACGTCGGTTAGCGAGCAGCAGATATCGACAAGAATTTCCGACATGCCATCAATATGAGAGCCGAATGCGCGGCTAGCGACGCGATAAAGGAAGCGTTAAGGAAGCTGTATAGGATCCCCCACGTTCGCCTTCGAAGTCGAATTCATATATTCGAACCCGGCCGAGTAATGGCTGCTGTTGACCCAGGAAAAATGTTAAGGCGTTCGGCGCCGCGATGAAGACATGCGTAGTAGCGGATTGAGACTTCTTTAATTTCGCTCTCTGGATTGCATCCTTAGCTACTTGAACCAAGTCGAATGCGTGTCGACCACTGGCTACTACCTGTGCACTTTGCCGCGTCGTGGGTATGAGGCTGAGCAGCCTGCCAACCGAATGCAGTCGCACGTCGATGTAGCGCCGCACATGGTCCACGATGTCGTGAGTGATTCCAAGGGCAACAGCGAGATCGTCTTGGTCTGCGCAAAGATCTGCTGAGGAGCTGTCGAGTGTGGGCCAACCGGAATCTGGGGGCATGTCATCGGCTGCCCACAGGCGCCGTCCAAGAGTTCGCTGCTCCAACTCGACATGGCGACCAGACTTGATATTGAGGATTGAGCCGGCTGCAAACGCGAGGGTGGTATGGGCGTCGAGCGCGAGGCGCAGTCTCGGCTGCGCCTTGGCTGCGTTCTTCAAGAACGTTTCCAGCTTCGGATATATTTCGCCTTCCCAATCACTATCGTTTCGAATGTATCGTTCGTTGAATATCGGCACGAAATCGATAACCCCGTCGCAGCGATCTTCAAGACGATCAAAGGCGTGTTCAAAAGACTTAACGCCATAAACACGTCGACGACCCTGGGATTGGCCGAGCAGGTCTTCTCGCGCACAGGCCTCCCGAAAGGTCGTGGGATCGAAGTCTTGGCGGCCCTGTGCCATCCAATGGAAAACAATGTCATCGTATATCAGTGCGCTCTGGTTCGGCGGGATTCGTACCAGGCCTACCGTGTCAAAAACTTCGTCGAGGCGCTCGCGGAGACCGTCGAGCGTCTCGGAAGTGTGACTGAAAGCAAGGGTATTCGCCAGTACTCGTAAATCGTCTTCGTCGATTCCCAGGTGTTCGCGCCACGACTTTCGGACAGCGCCAGCCTTGCTGCTGTCCGTCTTGGAGCCATAGAGTCGCTCCAAGCGCATACTGCCGGAGCGGTTGTTTATCATTGGACCAAGAGGGTCGCTGCGATCGATCTGCCAGTTTGTGACGAGCTTGAAGCGTGCTCCGGTACCGTCAGGCGCATGGGCCAACTGGGCATCATGCGCGCGCTGAAGCAGCGAGCGCGTGTTAGCATTGATGAATTCTGGGTCGACAAGGTCGGCGTACCCATACGTCCCGGGCGCGACGTGCCATTTGCACTGAAGATGTTCGCGTCGAAGCAGCGCTCCATCATGGGCCTGAGGTTGACGGCCTGGCTCGTACTCCACCCATATGTCGTCAAAGCTCTTAGGGCCGCTTTCGAAGCCGACACGGGTGACGGGGCTCCTGGGGTCGAGGAGACGTGCGGCTCGAAGCCAGAACTGACGCGCTTGGAAGGTATCTCCGTCGCGACGGATGGCGACAGCCTGTGTCATCGCATTGTCCTCACAAGGCTGCTTTGCCGTCTTGAAACGGAGGCGTCGGTTGCATGGACTGAGCGATTTCGACGGCGCGGGCACCATCGATGGGACGCGAGGGATATGCATCGAGAACGAGCGCCGGGAGCAGACGCTGTAGGAGATCGGAGAAGGTAAAGCCGTATTGGCGCGCGTCTCGGATCGGCCCAGTGGCTGACACAAGGGCCTCGATATACTGACGGTCCAGACCGATCGGCTCAAGCCTTGTAGACAGAACGAACGCGCGTTGCTCTTCGTTCGGGCGCGAGAACGGGAGGATGTCTGCCGCTCGTCGGCGGACAGCCGGATCTAGGGCGTCGAGGCGGTTGGTGCACATTATGACCGCCGCGGGGAGCCTAGCGTTGGCGATCCGATCGATGCCGCGGATGAACGCGTTCACTCCGGCGCGGTCTTCGTGATGCATTTGCGAAGCCTCCCGCGACTGGGCGAGCGCGTCGGCCTCGTCGACGAGCAGGATGACAGCACCGCGTGCTTGTCCAGACCTCGATTTCAGCTTGATGGCTTCGTTGACCGTGTGGTCGAAGGCCGCTGAGAGAAGCTGGGTCATTTCGCCGACCCGCCCCTGTCCACGAGTGGACAGGCTCAGAGGAAATAGCGTGATGTCGATGTCTTCCTGGCGTGCCACGGCATCGCCGATCGTTTCGGCAAGTTCAGTTTTTCCAGAACCGACATCTCCGGCGAGGACGACTAGGGGCGGCCGTCGAAGTACCGCATCGATCAAGTGCCCGGCCCCTTGTTGATGCCGCCGTGCCCAGTCTTGAAGACCGTTCGGGTTGACGAGGAGGGCAAGGATTTTGGTCAGCCGGCTCTTCTGTTCATCCAGCCCGACGAGTTGGCCAAGACGCTCCCGGGTATCGACGTCGGGATATGTGATCCGCCGTTCGAAGAGTTCGTCGACAGACGGCTTGTTGGTCATCAGTAGCTCCGCACGCTGGACCGATCGAGGGCTCGTGAACCCGAGGAATACGTCCTGTCATGGGAAATATAGCCGTAGACCGCCGGTTCAGCGGCGCCGCGGCGATAGAACGGCAGGGTCCTCTTGAACGCATCCTGCTCATACGCCGTCAGGCTGTTCCAAGAAGAGCTGTAGGTGAGGTAGCTGTAAAAGTCGGCTCCGGAGACGTTTGCGCCGCGGCGGATCCTTCCGGGGTCATCGTCGCTTGCGGATGCGCCGTACAGCTCACGCGGCGTGTATTTGATGGTCGGCTCGATCCAGAGCCCATCTCGTCTAAAGCCGTACCAAACCGTTCCGAGGTAACCCGCCTTCAGCAATGCGATTACCTCGGCCTCGTAGGCGTCGATGTCCGCGTCGCTGGGAGAATCGTAGAGGCGCTGCATGCGCTTGAGATCGGTAGCGACTTTCGCCGCCATGTGGCGGGCATGCGTGACCGTGAAGGTCGCGCTTTCGGTGATGGCGTAGGTATCGAACATGGATCGACCTCAGGCTTGGAAGGCTGAGCCGAAGACCTTCTGCCAGTAGGCAACGGTCAGCTGTTTGGTTGGGGCGCGGAGAGCCGCGTCGATGGCGTCGCCGGCGGCGTCCGCCGCGTCAGCGATCGCGTCGGCGTTCTCCGACGTGTACAGGCGAGCGACATTGTTCTCGGCGTTCACCGGATCGATGATCTGGACCTCATCGTCGAGGTGGCCCACCGTGGAGGGCTTGTAATAATCGGGAAACACGATGCGTTCGCGGAGATCAGAGCGGGTGACGTAGGTGAAGAAGTGCTGCAACGCCTCGGGATAGTCGCTGAAGTCCAAACCGTCGTCGCACAGCTTGGCTAGGATCATCTCGACCATGAAAGACTTGAAGCGGAACCCGTCCTGTTCGAGCTTCATACGACGAGTCCAGAACTTTGCGAGCCGAACGACCTGCGCGAAGTGTGTCTCCTGCGCTTTCTTGCGTTTTCCGGCGAACTCGAGATGCAGCGGGATGCTGGTCTTCAGAAACGAGCCGTCGTCTTGGCTCACGAGATTGCCGTACCACTGTGGGTCTCCGTCGTAGAGGATCGGCACGACGTCGACGTCCAGCCCTGTACCCCTGAAGGAGACGGTGACGGAGTAGGTCTGGGGCTGCACCTGATCCGGCGAGAAATTGGGAAATGCCTTGCGGAGGCGTTCGGCGATATACTCCAGGAGCTCCTCGACGTCCGTAGGCGCTTCGGCCCCGCTCACATAGCAGGCGACGTCGATGTCGTTCAGGGAGCGGAGTGCGGTTCCCTTTGCCAGGCTTCCGGAGAGCAGCATCTTCCGCAGCGTGAAGTCGGGATGCTCGTCGAGGTAGTCTTCGAGCTTCTCTCGCAATCGGCGTGCTTGCGCGCGGTATTCTTGCGCCTTAGCCCTTGGCAGGTTGACGCGATCGGCGGCAAACTGTGCGATCTCGCGATGCGATATGTGGTCCCGGCTCATTTGGGTCTCCAGAATCCCGGATGGTCGCGACAGCGAGTTGACCCGAGGCTGAGGTCCGCAAGTCGCATTGACCGTATAGACAGTATATGGGTATAGCTGCTATACCCGTCAAGAAGCAATAGGGGTCATACCATGCCCGATCCCGCTGAGCAGCCAGGTCGGAACCTCATACCGCGGCTTGAGTTCATCGAATGGCGGTTGTTCTGGGAGGGCCGCCTCAACCGGAACGATCTCGAAAAACGGTTCGATATATCGACGCCACAGGCCTCCGTAGACCTGCGGCACTACCGGGAGCTCGCGGGCGGCAACATCGAGTACGACGCCACGCAAAAGCGATACATCGCTTCTAAGGATATCAAGCCCCGATTTCTTAACGTCTCTGCCAATCAGTTGCTGCTTCAGCTCCGTGCATGGGCTAGCGGCGTACTTGGACGCGAGAACCTTTGGTTCAGTGAAATGCCGGCTGCAGACATTGCGCCCGAAATCGGCAGAGATGTTCGTGCCGAGGTACTGCGGAGGGTCTTGGAGGCCATCCGGTCACATCGGGCACTATCGGTGCGTTACCAGTCGTTGACGAACTCACGCTGGCGGAACATCGCCCCGCACGCCATCGCATTCGACGGCCATCGATGGCACGCCCGTGCATGGTGCTGCGAGCGGCAGGAGTTTCGGGACTTTGTGCTAACTCGGATTGAGCGACTGGGCAGATTGAAGCCGGTCACGTTTCAAGCCGAGCATGATCTCGAATGGAGCGAGAGGATCAAGTTGAGGCTTATTCCTCACCCAAGCTTGACGGAAGAACAGAGCCAGGCAGTTCAAAGGGATTACGATATGCGAGATGGCCTTCGAGAGATCGAAGTTCGCCTGGCACTAGCTTACTATTTCGTTAAACGGATGAACCTTGATCTCAATGAGCTTTCTCCCTCTAGGGCCCAGATCAGACTTGAAAATCTTGAAGAAGTGGAGATTGCGATTCGAGACGCAAGAGCAGCTTCAAAAAAACTAACCTCGAATAAATGACATTGTACACGGCACAGAGCTCAGATATCCGCGTTCTGCGTATACAACCTGTACCAGGAATTCGCTCCATTCTGCTTGCGCTATTGGGATGACTCGATGAGCTCGATTGTATAACGCTTTTGAAAGCAACGACAAGTGGTTCAGGAAAATGAGTGGAGCCAACATGACCGACATTTGCGACTTAGATATTGCGGGACTTGAAGCTGCTACAGCGCCATACCGAGACGCACTGTATCACCGGAATACGTTCGTTGAAGGCATACGACAGATAGCTGTTCGCAATTTAGCGCATCGACATCGGGCCAAAGTATCCTGCGGCTATTCGGAAGGTCTAACCGAAGATGGATTTGAAGATGTCGCAACTAAAATGCTTGAGGATCAGAAGCTAGAGAATTCTCAGGTCAACAGAAACACCTTGGTCATTGCAACTTTTGTACCAATACAGATTTATCTGTGTCTATTCTACGCTAGCATAAAATTCTATCAGGATACAAGCTCGAAACGGACGTTTTACAAGGACAAAGATATGGACGATTGCATCGCGCGGCATGCGGATGTCGTTGCCACGCTCGGTGAGTTTCGAGATTCTTTTTTGCACCCGACCGGCAACCACGAAGTAGCACAAAGAGCCTTCTTAAGGACAAAGGACTCGTATAACGTCACATTCGAAATACAAGTGGAGTTCGACGCTTATTTGGAACGAATACGGCAAAAGCTCATCGCATTATTCCAGCAGGAGCTAGCAAGACTTCCGGAAGTGCAAAGAATGTACTGCGCCCTCTGGGCATTTCCATGGGTTGCGGAACGTATGACAGAATGCCACGACCCAGATGGAATGAAGGAGTGGAAGAAGTCGATAGACAGATTTACACATAGAATAGGTCAAATTCCGGAGGCTATCCGTTCATGGAGACCCAACAAACAGGAGCACGATGCTGCACTCCGTATCGCACAGTGCACTTATGAGATTAGCCCTTCCGCGCCCGAACGGTATTATCCTCCTATAGATCCAGAAGAAAACCAAACCCCGTTTCCTGGCTCTGCGCTCGTATTGAAGCTCGCAGAGCCGGGCTTTGAAGAAGGACCGCAATCCCTAGATCTTGGAAGCAGGCACGAAGCCCACTTGTTCAGAGCGATGTATCCGCTCACGAGATTGCTGTTTGCTACTTATGTGCTTTTGAATGAAACCGTGCATGTGTTCCGAACATTTCCTCATGGAGGTATTGTGGCGCCGGATGCTCCGATGGTGCCCCTAGGTGATGTACGTAAAATTGCAGGTTTGCAGAGGGCGAAGGAATTGCTTGCACCGCTTACCTCCATGATGGCGTTACTTTACGAACCGCTAAGGTTGTATCGTGAAGCGGCAGCAAAGAACCCAGACTTCAGAAGCGAAGCATTGGAAGAATATCTGGCCATTCCGGGAAGGGAAGTGGCGCACAGACACTTCCGCAATTCCGTGTTTCACGTTGTTCCCAATGCGGAAATGGCGGAGCGTGAGCTACAGGCTACAGAAGCGGGGCGCACATTGGGCACGTATCCCGCCGTGATCTCTGAGTTGAGTCGGCTGTTCTTTCGCCATCCTAGTGAATAGTGGGAACGACAGAGCCAACCATGCTCGTCCCTGACGAGATGGAAAGAAGAGAGTGTTAGATCGAGTTGTTGAAACTGGGCAGCGTTTGTCGGTTTCTTCTGCGAGGGTCCAGGTTGGACGTTCGGTGCTGGTTGTGTCGGGATCTGAAGTTGAGGGGCTGGGGGTTGAACGCGTCTGGGCCTGTTGTGGCGAAGCGTCTTGGGCAGCGGCCGAAATAGGGCATCTTTGGGACAGGGGAAAGCGAAATGGATGCCCAGGGAAGGGCGCGCGACGGGTGACGAGATGCGGGGACATCGCAGGAAGTGAGATGACCGGATTTCCGATTCACGGCAATATCAGCAAGTGTTGGCCTAGAGCGGAGGCGTAACGCGATTGAGACAGATGCGCAGCTTATTCAGTCGGATTCCGTTGCCGTGGTGGATTGCGGCATGGACGGTGGTTTTTATCATCGCAACGGGCGTTGTCTGGGTTACCTGTCCTGTATGGCTGACCGGCGGGGAGTCCGCCAGTACAACGCTTCGCAACCTCGGCTTGATCCTCGCTGCTGCAATCGGCCTTCCCCTTGCAATTTGGCGCAGCACCGTGGCCGAACATCAAGCGGATGCGACACGCCGCCAGTCGGATACCGCGGTGCAGATGTTGTTGAACGACCGGTTTCAGAAGGGTGCCGAAATGCTGGGCAATGCCGATATCGGGTCGGTCCGCATAGGTGGCATTCACGCACTGGCTCGCCTCGCAAGGGAATATCCGGATAGTTTGCACATACCGATCATGCAGCTCTTTTCGGCGTTTGTCGTCGACCGGACTAGAGGAGAAGCGGAGGAACGCGTCGGATCACCGGAAGATTCGGAAACGCCCGAAGATGAAGAACAGCGCGAACCAGATGTGGGCGATGCGGGCGATGCTGAAGAGGATGAAGATGAAACGGGCCAGGACGATGCGCCATGGTTCGAGTCAGCGCCAGCAGAGCATTACGGTCCATTCTTCGTCGCCGATCGGAGAGTCGGACCAGTTCCCGAACTGGCAAAAGACATCGAGGCGGTGATGAGCCAGATTGCTCAGCGGAGCGAAGCGCAGATCGCCTTGGAAAGCGCGGAGGGGTTCAGGATGAATCTCGCCGATGCCTGCCTGCCCGGTCTTATCTTCCACAGTGCGAACTTTTCGAACTTCGACTTCACAATGGCGGATTTGCGGCGTGTACGGGGCTGGCAAGCCTGTTTCGCCAACGCTGTTCTCCCAGGCGCTGATTTGTCAGCCGCCAACATGCATGGCGCCAATTTTCGCGGCGCCGACATGAGGCGGGTCAACTTATCTGCCGCTAGGTTGGGCGGAGCGGATCTACGAGATGCCAATCTCGGTCTCGTCGATCTTGTGGGACAGAATCTTTGGAAGGGAAGCCTGTTCCCGTCGAGATTGGTGGGTGTTCAATTGGAAGGAGCGGACCTACGAGGAGCGGAGTTGGGCGGTGCGGACATGCGCGGGGCATCGATGGGGGGCGCCAAGCTCGATGCTGCTCATCTTGGTGGTGCGAACTTGAGTGGAGCGGATCTCAGGGCGGCAAGTTTGAGAGATGCAAAGCTAGGCGGAGCCGATTTGAGCAACGCCAATCTCGGCGGCGCAGGTGCGGACCTGCACGGGGCCGAGCTGACCAAGGCAAACTTGGCAGGCGCAAATCTCGGTAAGGCAGATCTGACCGGCGCGAATCTTGTCAATGCCATCTTGAGCGGCACTGACTTTTCGCACGATTGGATGCGCGGTTCTGCATCTCCGGCTCGCGGCTTAACACAACATCAACTCGATCAGGCAAAGGCTGACGCGGGGTCTCCGCCAATTCTGGACGGAGTCATGGACTCCGAAACGAACGAGCCGCTGGTTTGGAATGGCCACGTTGCTTGAAGAGTACACATCGCAGGATTTGCGGGGCGACCGATACCGGCTCTTGAAGCCATCCAGCTAATCGATCACACCGATTTCGTCGGGGATAGCCAAGGCAACTCTTGCACCGCGAGACCAGCGTCGGGTCAAATGCCGGGGGTGCTCCACATTCCGCCGACAAGGTCATACAAGGTCAGTCGTGCCCAGCAGTTTGCATTCATCCGCTTCCGGGATGAAGACCGGGTACAGACCGGCAGCGTGCGCACTGCCGTAACGCGCTGAACAAGAACGGCTTTTCGTGCCTCGCCTGGAACCGACGCGATCCCGACGAACTGAAATAAAACAGTGCGCCGTGGAAAGGCGCCGCTCCCCAGCGGGTGCGAATCCCGCCCGGCAACTGTCGCTCCAGCCGGAAGCAATCGGAGCGGGTGATGGAGGCAACGACATGGCCTGAAGCACTCCGATGTAACGGGTCGCCTTGGGCGACCCAGCGACCATGCGGGCCGCAACGCGAGTGAACGCTGAGCAGGCCTCGAAACGTGTAATGCGGAAGCCGACCCGCCTGTTTTTCGGGGAAGGCTGCCACCGGACGGGAAGCGAGCGACGCGAGCACCGGCCGGTTCCGCCGGGGTAGTGGCGGCGGCACGCATGGAAGAGGGGAACGGTAGCAACACGGGAAGCCCTGTCGGTGGCGTGCACGCGCCAACCGGAACCCCGCGAGGGGCAGGCCGGGCCGGCAGGGTGGCGGATGGGCTCGTATTACCGCGGAAGCCGGGTAATGCCGGTGGAGGGAAGGAGCCCTGGTTCGAGAGCAATGCGTGAAGGAGGAAAGGCATGACCACTGGCGAAAGCCTACCAGGGTCAGAAAAGGTCCGGCGACTCCAGACCGTATTACATGCGAAAGCTAAGGAAGAACCCGACCGGCGTTTCCATGCGTTGATCGACAAGGTGTGGCGCGAGGACTTTCTCGCCGAAGCCTGGAGGCGGGTCCGCCGGAATGGCGGGTCCGCCGGGGCGGACGGAGAGACCTTTGCGGCCATCGAGTCGTACGGCGTGGGGCGCTGGCTTGGGGAACTGGCGCGGGAACTGAAGGATGGGACGTACACACCGAAGCCGGTACGGCAGGTGCTCATCCCGAAGAAGCAGCCCGGCAAGCTCCGGCCCTTGGGCATTCCCTGCATACGGGACCGGGTAGCGCAGACATCGGCCTTGCTCGTGCTTGAGCCGATTTTCGAAGCGGACCTGCAACCGGAGCAGCACGCCTACAGGCCGGGGCGGAGCGCCCACGACGCGGTGGAACGTGTCGTTCGCCTCCTACACAGGGGGCACAACGAGGTGGTCGATTGCGATTTGTCCAACTATTTCGGCGAAATCCCCCATGCCGAGCTTCTCAAAAGCTTCGCCCGGCGCATCAGCGACGGGCGGATGCTCAAGCTCATCAAAGCGTGGCTGGAAATGCCGGTGGAGGAGGACGACGGCAAGGGCGGCAAGCGCCGCACGAACCGGGCGCGCAGAGAGCGCAAAGGCACTCCGCAAGGGGCGCCGGTCTCGCCGCTGGCCAGTAACCTCTACATGCGGCGCTTCATACTGGGCTGGAAGGCGCTGGGCTTCGCCCGGCGCTTCCGTTCGGAAATCGTGAATTACGCCGACGCTCTCTGTGTGCTCGGCAAGGCCCCGGCGGCGGAAATGCTGGCGGCGGTCGAGCGGCTCATGGCGGGTCTGAAGCTCCCGGTCAACGAACGGAAAACCCGATGCGTGCGGTGCCCGGAGGACATGTTCGAGTTCCTCGGCTACCGCATCGGACGCATCTATCGCCCGACCGGGAAGGGGTCCTACATCGGAACCCGACCCACCAAGGCGAGCGTCCAAAGCATCTGCCGCACAGTCAGCGAGCTGACAACGCCACGCTACGGGTTGAGGTCGCCGGAGGACATGGTGGAACGCCTGAACCGGACTATCGTCGGTTGGGCGAACTACTTCAGCCTCGGACATGTCAGCCCGGCCTACAGCGCGGTCAACCAGCATGCGGTCAGGCGGCTACGCCAGTGGCTCTGTCGAAAGCATAAGGTGCGGTCCGGGGGCTTTGTGCGCTTCCCGGACGAGAGGCTGTGGAACGAGTACGGCCTCGTGCACCTGACGCGGAAGACGGTGAGCTTTCCGAGTGCGAAGGCATGATCTCGTCCGAAAGCCGGATGCGGGAAATCCGCACGTCCGGTTTGATGAGCGGGGACTGGAAACGCGGTCACGGGAGCCGGACTGAGGCCCGGAGCGAAAGCGACGGAACTGCCACGGGACCCTACAACTGGCGCGCCAGTCCTCGACTCTACCTGTAGAACATGACTGCACCGAAGGCGGGGCCCTGCCGAAATGGGCGGATGCGCTGACATTGCCGTCGAAGAAAGTCTTAATCATTTCCCGGTGACAGGCCTTGACGAACCGGGCGCTGGAATGCGCTAGGATCCTGCAGGAGAAGGCGACCTCACCGCCTTGCCCACCGACCTCGACCGCCGCCTCGCCGAATTCAACCTGGGGATGGCGCGGTAGAGGGTGCAATGGCAAAAGGGCGTCGTGTGTGGACGCCCCGTTTGACGCAAGCATTTTCTTCGGTCGGCTCAGCGCATGCGGTCAGGTGCTGTCGTGTGTCCGGCCTCTCAATGCGGCACGTCACACGCCGCGGGCCCTCATGGAGATGCGCGGACCGGGTCCATATCGCTTACGCGAGCTCGAAAGCTCCGCATCCGGAAGCTGGTTTTCCCGATCCCGTCTCGATTGACCGTTTGCCCTTGCCTTTCCTAAGACCTGCCCGCGTCCCCGACAGCTACCCGCTTTGCCGCCTCTCAAGCGGCTGCGGGAGCTCGGTAACTCTCCTTCTTCGTCATCAGCGCCCACACGATGCGCGCCATCCGGTTGGCCAGCGCCACGGCGACCAGCATGCGCGGTTTGCGCATCAGCATCCTGGCGAGCCACGGGTCGCTCGTCCGGCCCCGCCGAACCGCCCAGCGGACGACCGCCATCGCGCCCGTGATCAAGAGCCGTCTCAAGTCGCGCTGGCCCATCTTCGATATCTTGCCCAGCCGCGGCTTGCCACCGGTCGAGTGCTGGCGCGGCACCAGGCCGAGCCAGGCGGCGAAGTCCCGGCCGCGCCGGAAGCCCTCCATCGGCGGTGCGAAAGCCTGGATTGCCATCGCCGTGATCGGGCCGATTCCCGGCACGCTCATCAGGCGCCGCGCCTCAGCATCCTGCCGCGCGCTCGCATGGATTTCCTTCTCCAGGCCCTCGATCTTCGCGTTGAAGCCGGCGACCTGTTCGAACAGCAGGCTGCCCAACTCGCGGACCGCGTCCGGCAGGCCCGAGTCCGGATCCTCGAGCGCCAACGCCAGGCGGTCGACATGAGCGGGACCCTGGGCCGCAACCACGCCGAACTCCGCCAGATGGCCGCGCAGCGCGTTGATCGTCTGGGTGCGCTGGCGCACCAGCAAATCGCGGGTTCGGAACAGCATCACCCGACCCTGCTGCTCCGCCGTCTTGACCGCAACGAAACTCATCGTCGGACGCGACGCCGCCTCGCAGATCGCCTCGGCATCCGCGGCGTCGTTCTTCTGACGCTTGACGTAGGGCTTGGCATATTGCGGGGGAATCAGCCTCACCGAGTGGCCCAGAGCGCCGATCTCCCGCCCCCAGTAATGAGCGCTGGCGCAGGCCTCCATCACCACCGCGCAGCGCGGCTGCGAATCCAGAAACTCCAGCATCTTCGCCCGGCTCAGCTTCTTCCGGAACGCAACCGATCCATCGGGCCGCGCACCGTGAAGCTGAAAGCTGTTCTTCGCCAGATCGACCCCGATCATGCTAACCTGTTCCATGGACGCCCCTTTCCTCTCTTGGCGTTTACGACACCGTCAACTTGGCACATTGCGATGCCGTCGGGAGGGGCGTCCACTCCATCGCTTACGGTCTGAGTCCGTCTCCGGAACCGCATCGATGATGCTAGCGAGACTATCGGGCTTCGGGCGCCGCGCCCGGACCGCGTGCCGTTGCGCGCGGGGCACAAGTCCGCTGCCGCTGGGGTATGGAGGCAGCGGGGAGTTGAAGGGTTTTCATGTCATTCGCTTATGCAATCATTTCAGGAATAAATTTATCTGATGCATGTCGGCGCACTAGTATTCCGCCCGGCCGCCGGTCGCGATGTATCCGGGGAAACGACGGAGGATAGCCATGTCTGACGACATGTTGCACGTCATGGAGTGGCACAACGGCGAGAAGGAGTATTCCCCGTTTTCGGACGCCGAAATGCAGCGGCGTCAGGACTCGATTCGCCCCTGGATGGCGGACAACGATGTCGATGCCGTTCTGTTCACCTCCCACCACTGCATCAACTACTATTCCGGCTGGCTCTACTGCTATTTCGGCCGCAAATACGGCCTCGTCATCGACCAGGAGACGGCGACGACGATCTCCGCCGGAATCGACGGCGGGCAGCCCTGGCGCCGCGGCTTCGGCCGCAACATCACCTACACCGACTGGCGGCGCGACAACTTCTTCCGCGCCATCCGGCAACTCACCGACGGGGTCAAGCGCCTCGGCATCGAGTTCGATCACATCCATCTCGACTACCGGCGGCAACTGGAAGAAGCGCTTCCGGGCGTCGAGTTCGTCGACGCCGGCGCGCAATCCATGTGGACGCGGACCGTCAAGTCCGACGAAGAGATCGCGCTCATCAGGGAGGGCGCGCGAATTTGCGACGTGGGCGGCTGGGCCTGCGCCGAGACGATCAAGGCCGGCGTGCCCGAGCACGAAGTGGCGATCGCCTCCACCAACGCGATGATACGGGAAATCGCAAGGAGCTTCCCCTTCGTCGAGCTGATGGACACCTGGACCTGGTTCCAGTCCGGCATCAACACCGACGGGGCGCACAATCCGGTCACCAACCGGGTCATCCGGCCGGGGGACATCCTGAGCCTCAACTGCTTCCCGATGATCTTCGGCTATTACACGGCGCTGGAGCGCACGTTGTTCTGCGACCGCGCCTCGGACGAGCATCTGCGCTTGTGGGAGATCAACTGCGACGTCCACCGCGCCGGACTCGCGCTGATCGGGCCCGGTGCGCGCTGCGGCGAGATCGCGAAGGAACTCAACGAGATCTACCGGAGCCACGACCTGCTCAAATACCGTTCATTCGGCTATGGCCACTCCTTCGGGGTGCTTTGCCACTACTACGGCCGCGAAGCCGGGGTGGAGCTGCGCGAGGACGTGGAGACGGTGCTCAAACCCGGCATGGTCGTGTCGATGGAGCCGATGATCATGGTTCCGGAGGGCGCGCCCGGCGCCGGCGGCTACCGGGAGCACGACATCCTGGTCGTGACCGAAGACGGCGCCGAGAACATCACCGGCTTCCCCTTCGGCCCGGAACACAACATCATCCGGAACTGAATTCCCGGACAAGGCGCGGCGCCGGGAGCCGGTGCATGCGCGGCTTGCAGGACATGGCGCCCGCGACGGCGGCCGGAACCCCGCCATCGAAGCCGCAGCGCGCTCGCGGCTTCAGGCGGTTGAGGCTCTTGCCTTCGGCTCGAGGGCGAACTCCGCGGTCAGGGCCTCGACGATGCCCCTGGTGCAGACCTCAAGCAGTATGTCGCCCTTTTCCTTGCTCGCATTCTTCGGCGAGGAGAGCGTTCCGCTGGCCGGGATCCAGTCCGGGTTGACCGGATAGACGTCGTAGGGCGGAAAGCTCGCCGGCGCGTGATCGACCATCTTGTCCATTTGAACGAGGTCCGGAAAGAGCGTCAGCATCAGCGATGTCTCCAGGACGCCGCCGTGTTCCAGATCCCAGCCCGTGAAACCGTCGGGGTAGAGCTGCTCGATCGTCGCGTCGGTGACGAAGTCCCAGTACGACAGGACGACGATTTTCACGTCCCGGATCCCGTCCCAGCGCAATTCGCGCAGCGCAATGTCCACACCTTCGACGATGAACCAGGAATTCTCATAGTGCCCGTTCATGATCGCCAGCTTGCGGACCCCGTGGCGCACGAACTCCTTGATCACGTCCTTCAGGGCGCTCACCAGCGTGGCGCCGTCGAGGCTGGTCGTGCCCGGCAGATGGTTGCCGCCGCCGGATTTCGGATGGGACTTGTAGCCGTAGGTGAAAGGCTGGGCGACCAGCGCACCGACCTTCTCCGCGACGCGCCGCGCGAACTCGTTCGGCAGGAGCACATCCACATGCATCGGCATATGGTGGCCGTGCTGTTCGAGCGCGCCGACGGGGATCACCATGGGCGTGTCCCCGCCGCGCACGAGACGGTCGTATTCGGGCCACGTCAGCTCGTAGGCGAATACGCTTTGCCCTGACATCGATCATCCCTGCACATCGACACGCCGACGCCGGCAAGGATAGGCTTGAGAAATCGATCACCGAAATTTATAGTTCTTATAAGTTCATTTGCACGCCAAATCATGCCGGGAGGCAGTCCTGGGCAATCCGAACCTTCCGACCGAACTGCTCCGCACCTTCGTTACGGTCATCGACCTCGGCGGCTTCACCAAGGCCGGCACGGTCCTGGGGCGGACGCAGCCCGCGATCAGCCTGCAGATGCGCCGCCTCGAGCAGATGGTCGACGCCAAGCTCGTTCATCTGGTCGGCCGCAACCTGCAGCTGACCGAGCAGGGAGAAATGCTGGCCGTTTATGCGCGCCAGATCCTTTGCCTGAACGACGAAGCGGTCGCCCGGTTCACAAGCCGGAACGCCGCGGGAACGCTCCGGGTCGGACTGCCGACCGACTATGCGGTGGCGTTTCTTCAGAGAATGATGACCGAGTATGCCGCCGGCCACCCGGAGGTCAGGCTGGAGATCCGCTGCGAGTTGAGCCGCGAACTTCTCGACGATCTCAGGAAGGACGAGCTCGACATCGTCATCGCCATGACGAGCGAGGGGGTTGCCCAGTACCTTGCCAGGGCGTGGGTGGAACGGCCGATCTGGGTGACCGCCGCGAAAAGCACCGTACACAAGAGGCAACCGCTTCCGATCGTCGTGCACCCGGAGGGCTGCGAGTACCGGAACCGGATCATGCAGGCCCTGAATTCGGCTCAGCGCGACTGGCAGGTCGCCTATTGCAGCCCCGGCATATCCGGTCTTCAGAACGCCGTTCTGGCCGGGCTGGGCGTGAGCGCGCTGACCAACAGGACCTTTCTCGACGGCATGAAGATATTGTCGAAGCGGGACGGTTTCCCCGCGCTCGCCGATATCCGGGTCGGCCTCTACTACAAGCACCCCCGCCAGACCGAGGCCGGCGTTCGCCTGGTCAACCACATCATCTCCAGCCTGGACGACGCCGGAGAACCGGATTTCAGACGGGCCGAGCGCCGCTAGGGCCGCCCCGACAGCGGCCCCGATTCGCTAACGGGATACCGAAATCGGGGCCCGGCCGGAATATCATAAATGTCCTTAATGGCAGCATTAGGACAATAAATTATTAGAATACAAGGGTCGCCCATATCCTGCAACAAAGGAGGTTCCGTCGTTACCAACATTCGTAGCGGGTTGTATCGGTGCCTCCAACGAATCAGACAGGAGATGGCGATATGTCAGAGCGAAATCCAAGCTCGAGAACCCTCGTCACCCGCCGGCGGTTTCTGCATGGAACAGCGGCTGCGGTCGGCGGTGCGCTGGCGGCGCCGTATGTCGTCAGCCGGGCATCGGCGGCGCCGACCGAGGTCAACATGCTCGCATGGTACGGTCATGGCGAGCCCGACATTGTCGGCGCTTTCGAGAAAGCCAACAATGTGAAGTTCAAGCCCAAATATTACGCCGGTGGCGACAACATGCTGGCGCTGATCGCCCAGTCGCCCCCGGGCACCTACGATGTCATCCTCTCGGACGCCGAGTTCGTGCAGCAGTTGAACGCGGCCGGCTACATCGAGCCACTGGACCCGAACGACTACCCGTTCGACGATATGCTGCACGACGACTTCACGAAGTTCCCGGGACACTGGGACGGCGACAAGCTGTTCTCGATGATGGTGCGGTTCGGGCACCTGGGCGTCAGCTACAATACGAAGGCGATCTCGGCCGAAGAAGCGATGAGTTACAAGTGCTTCTGGAAGCCCGAGGTGAAGGGCAAGGTCGGACACTTCGACTGGCACCTTCCCACTCTGGGCATGATGAGCCTCTATAACGGCAACGGTGCGGGACTTTGGGATCTCGACGACAAGAAATGGAAGGCGGTGCAGAAGACCACCATGAGCCTGCGCCCGCAGGTCGGCGGTTTCTTCGACTACGGCGGCACCTTCAACAGCCTGAAGAACGGCGAGATGCTGGCCATGTGCGGCATCGGCGACTGGATCACGGGGGTCCTGCAAAAAGACGGTGCACCGGTCGCTTCGGTCATTCCGAAGGAGGGCGGCATCCAGTGGACCGAGAGCTATTGCATCGGCAAGGGCTCGTCCAAGGCAGGCATCGTCAAGAAATTCATCCAGTACATGCTGAGCCCCGAGGGCCAGGTGAAATCGGCCCAGATGGCCGCCTATCCTGCCAACTGCATCACCAAGGGCGGCCGCGCGGCGCTGGTTGCCGCGGATCGGGCAGAGGCCGAGCGGACCAACCAGGTGAACGGGAACCCGATGGACCCGATCGCCCTGATCAAGAACGGCCGCATCCACTACCGCAACATTCCGGTCAAACAGTCGCTCGAGGATTGGAACGACTTCTGGTCCGAATACAAGAACGCCTGATTTCGGAGCGGTCGCGTCCGGGACCTCCGGCCGGGTCCCGGACGCTACAATTGAGGGGCTGCCCGCCGAGATCATCCGCGGGCGGTTCGGCCAGGGCGTGGCGGCCTTGAACCCGCAACGCCCCTTCCGCATGTCCGGGCGCGCGTCATGAACCGGTTCGCGCTCGCCTTCCGGCTTCCGATCATCGTGTGGCAGGGGCTCTTCTTCCTCGGCCCCCTGTTTTTCATGATCGCGATGAGTTTCTTCCTGGTGAAGAACTATCGCATGGAGGAGGCGTTCGAGCTCAAGAACTGGGCGCGGATGCTGACCCGGGGTTATGTGTGGGACAGCTACTGGTACACGCTGGGCCTGGCGGCCTCGGTCACGGTGGTGGCGACGCTGGTCGCATTTCCCGCGGCTTTTGCCCTGGCCTTCCGGGTCTCGGAGGCGACGCGGCGCTGGGCGATCTTTCTTCTCATCATCCCGTTCTTCACCTCCTATCTGGTGCGCACCTTCTCCTGGTATGTGATCCTGGCGGAATCGGGGGTGATCAACGCCGGTCTCGGCACCGTCGGCCTTGGCCCGTACACATTGCTCAACACGCCGGTCGGCACCATCGTCGGTTATCTGACCCTGTTGTTGCCGCTGGTCGTAATCCTGCAGACCATCGCCCTGGCGAACATCGACCGGAACCTGGTCCAGGCCGCGCGCAACCTGGGCTGCCCGCCCGCGCGCACGCTGTTCGCCGTGATCGTGCCCCTGGCGATGACCGGGCTCATCATCGCGGCGCTGTTCTGCTTCATCCTGTCGTTCGGCGACTTCGTCGCGCCCTATTACCTGGGCGGGTCCAAACCGCCGACGCTGCCGATATTGATCATCGACACCACGAAATCCGGTCAGCAATGGCCGCGTGCGGCCGTCGTCGCCGTCATGATGATGCTCACGCTCTTCGCGATCGCGGCGACCGCCATCTGGCTGGCCTATCGCAAGAGGTCGGCGGCATGAGCGCCCGGATCGCGACCGCCCTTCTGCTCGGCTGGCTGCTGCTGGTCTTCGTCTTCATCTTCGCGCCGATCCTCGCTTCGGTCGTCTTCTCGTTCAACTCGGACCGGTTTCCCACGATCCCGTTGGGCTCGTTCACCACCCGCTGGTACGACACGATCTTTGCGGACCCCGAGATCGGCGAGGCCGCCCGCACCTCGATCGTCGTGTCGCTCTCGACCTCCGTTATCGCGACGACACTGGGCTTCGCGACCGCCTATACCGACTATCGCTACAACTTCCGCTTCAAGGGGCCGTATCTGGCGCTGATCCTGCTGCCGCCGACGATTCCCCTGATCATCATGGCGCTCGCCATGCTGGCCTGGCTGTCCTGGATCGGGGCGTCGGGCCAGCTCTGGTCGATTATCATCGCCCACTCCGTCCTGACGGCGCCCTTCGCCATGGCGATCATCCGCCTGCGTCTGAACCAGATCGATCCGAACCTCGAAGCGGCGGCCTGGAACCTGGGCTCTTCCGAGTGGAAAGCGCTGCGGTCGGTCATCCTGCCGTTCTGCCGGCCGGCCATTATCTCCGCCGCCTGCCTGACCGCCGCCGTTTCCTTCGACGAGTTCGTGGTCGCGTGGTTCGTAAGCGGTCTGAACAAGACCGTGCCGGTGATCATCCTCGAGATCGTTCAGGGCAATATCGACCCGCAGGTGAACGCCATCGGGTCGCTGGTGTTCCTGACCTCGATCACGCTGGTGGTCCTCGCCCAGGTCTTCTTCATCTCCCGGATCAGCCGCACATGACAGAGCCGCTCGTCATCCTCTCAGGCGTGGTCAAACGGTTCGGGGACTTCACGGCCGTGCACCGTCTGGACCTGGAAATTGCAGCGGGCGAATTCGTAGCGATCATGGGCCCGTCGGGCTGCGGCAAGACGACGACGCTGCGGATGATCGCCGGACTGGAGGTGCCGACCGAGGGCGAGGTTCGCATCGGCGGACGGCTGATGAATGCCGTGCCGGTTCACGAGCGCGATACGCCGATGGTCTGGCAGTCGCTGGCACTGTTTCCGTTCCTCAACGCGCGGGAGAATGTCGAATTCGGGCTCAGGATGCGCGGGATCGGCGCCGCCGAGCGGCGGCGGCGTGCGGTGCAATGGCTGGAACGGCTGGAGATCGGCGAATTCGCCGACCGTAATGTCGAGACCCTGTCGGGCGGACAGCGCCAGCGCGTGGCCCTGGCGCGCGCGCTGGTGACGGAGCCGCAGATCCTGTTGCTCGACGAGCCGTTGTCGGCGCTGGACGCCCATCTGATCATTCGCATGCAGGGCGTGCTGACGCGCCTGCAACGCGAACTCGGCATCACCTTCGTCTACGTCACGCATTCGCAATCCGAGGCCTTCGCCCTTGCCGACCGGGTCGTGATCATGTCCCAGGGCCGCATCGTCCAGGTCGGCGAGCCGCGTGAGATCTATCGGGCGCCGGCGAACCGCTTCGTCGCTGAGTTCGTGGGCCGGAACAATATCCTGAGCGGCACCAGCCGCGGCGACGCGATCGAAACGGCGCTCGGCACCTTCCCTGCCGCCGGCCTGCCGGCGGTGGATGAACCTGCGACCCTGGTCGTCGCCGCCGACCTGGTCCGGATCGGCCGTACGCCGTCCGAGGGCGCGATTCCGTGCACGCTGATTTCCGAGGAATTCGTCGGTGCGACGGTGACCCTGTTTCTGGAAGCGGCGGACGGGACCGAGCTGAAGGCCCAGCTCCCGGAACGTGCGCTGGGCGACCTCAACTTGGACGCCGGCGGCCGGTTCCATCTCAGCTGGCCGGCCGATGCCGGCCACGTCCTGGCCGAAGGCTGACCGGAGACGCCTATCAACTGGACGTCCTTTCCGCCCAAGGCCGTGACATCCGTCCCGAACAGCTTCCCCACCATGAAGGACCGCAGGAATGAGCCTGACCGACACCGACCGCAGGATGCTGCGTATCGCCTACGAGGAAGCCAAGGCCGGGTTCGACGAGGGCGGCTGCCCGATCGGCTCCGTGCTGGCGCGCGGCGAAAGGGTTGTCGCGCAAGGCCGGAACCAGCGTGTGCAGCAGGGCGATCCCATCGCGCACGGCGAGATGGATGCGCTGCGCAAGGCGGGCCGGCAACGGACCTACCGCGACACCACCCTCTACACCTCGCTCTCGCCCTGCATGATGTGCGCGGGCACCATCGTCCAGTTCGGCATACCCCGGGTCGTTATCGCCGAGAATGCCACCTTCGGCGGCAACGAGGCGTTCCTGCGCGAACGCGGCGTCGAGGTGATCGTTGCCGACGATCCGGACTGCATCGCCCTCATGACCCGGTTCATCGAGGAACGGCCCGAACTCTGGGCAGAAGACATTGCTGAAGACTGATTGCCGGTGACGGACGTGGGGACGTCGATGTCGGACGAGTTCGACAGTGTCATGGCGCACGAAAACAGGCGGGACGACCTGATGGCGGTTGCACGGGCGGTCAGGCGTCTCGAACCGAACATATCGGGAGATGGGTGGCGCGGTCCGGTCCGCTCCCGGCCGACGGGGCCAAGCGGAATGGCGTCGTCGAAGTCTTCGCAAGGTGCCTGCGGGAAACCGGCAACTACTTGCGCGACTGCGGGCTGATCCTGTGGCCTGCGATCGCCTGTCGACTGTCGTCGTCTGGCTTCGAGGCTCTCTCGTGGACTCCTTCCGCCTTCGAGGAGGCCATCCGGTATGGGGCTTCGACTACCCGGCGACATCCGCAATCCGGTTGACGGCGGACTTGAGTGGGTCGTTGGCGAATTGGGCGTAGCGAGTCGTCATGTGTACGTCGGTGTGGCCCAGCAACTTGCCGATCATCAACAGCCCCTCGCCGACCAGCAGGCCGCCGCTGGCGTAACTGTGCCGTAGATCGTTTAGTGTTCGTTTCTGTGGTCTGGGATCCGTGACCGGCGGGTCCTAGGTGGAGGCCGAAATTCCGTTGACGAGGTCATGAAATTCCAAGCGTCGTCGCGAGGCTGAATTCGATCGGTTGCGGCACGATGACGGACGCGCCAGGATCGGTGCGAAGCAATTAGGGAAAGTCAAATGGATCAATCAGTTAGGCGGATTCTCTTGGACGGCCGCGACCATACTGCTGTAACTCGCATATATGCGAACGTCCGCGTAGGCAGCAATAGTTGCTCAAGGCCCGCTCCAGAGTCTTGAAGGACGAGGTAGCCGCGCAGAGCGAGGCGGTCGCCAGGCCCGAGATCTCGGTCGAGACGGCGAGGTCGAAACTCGTCGATGCAGACCTGCGCCCACCGTTCTCTGGCATCATCGCCCGGCGTCTGTCCTAAACTTCGCCAACGTGCAGGCGATGCAGCCGGTCGCCCTCCTGCACAAGCTGAGCACGCTGATGCTGTTGTTTGACGTCCCTGCACCGGATGTGACTGCGCTTGGCGGTCAGGTCAGCCGCCAGGAGCAGTCCGTCCCCAAGGGGCCCTCTGCAGGATTACGCCAGCAAGCGGCCGACTATCAGGCCGCCGACTTTGGCCTTCGGGACGACACTTGGTGCACCCGACAATGCTTACCCGCTGCTTACCCGTTGCTTACCCGAAACACTCAGAGCTTAGAGAGTGCCACCTAAGTCATTGAAAACATTGGAGGACGATCGGGGACTCGAACCCCGGACCCGCTGATTAAGAGGCGGCGCAAATTCCTTTGTTTTCAAAGCGGATTTACAAATTCCGCCTCAAATGCGCCCATTGAAAATAAAGGGTTTGCGGGCGGACTGTTAAACTTTTTCGGTCCCTTCCGCAATCTCATACAGACGGCGCGGCCCACAAAAAACGCCCCGCCGGCATCGACCGACGGGGCAATCTTTAGAGGACAGCCCACCCCAATAGAGAGCGTCATCAATGGTCAGGATAGCAAAAAATCCACCGCCCGCCAAATCCCGCGAATCGGGCGGAAACATCCGCTCGCGCGCCGGCCTGCGAGGCTACGACCTCGTTGCCGCCGCCGTCCGTTTGGTCGAGCGCGGCGCCTTGAGCGATCGGGACGCCGGATGCGTCCGTTCCATCGCCCGCCATTGGAGCGAGCGGGGAACGACCGCCGGACAGGACCGGATGCTTTCCGCCATCGTCGCCAAGGCCAAGCCGGCGAGCAGGGGTGCCCCGGCGGGCGGGTATGTCCCGGCTCCCTCGCCGTACCGTCGGCCCTGGTGGCTCGATACCAGCTCGCTGGCCCAGCACCGGCGCGGCGTGAAATCGGGATGCGTCCGCCGACACCGGACTTACGAACGCGACGCGCGGATCGCGCGCTGGATCAACCGGGGGCACTACACCGTTCGCCAGGTCGCGCGCCATACTGGCCTCAACCCCTCGACCATTTCGCGAATTGCCAGCCGCGCCCGCGGCGGCCGCGGATTTTGGACCGCCCTGCGCCGGTCGCTCCCCCGGGTGTTGCGTCAACCTTCTTGGAACACGCAGACCGCTTCAGGCCCTCCGCCTTCCGCCCGGCTGCCCGAGGCGGTCGGTCCGCGCAACACCACCGGCCTGTTCGACTCGCTGATGGCTTGGACCGGGCTTCGAGCGGTGCGGCAATTGCCGGATGCAGCGGTATTCCGGGAGGCGGAGCGATTGAACGGGCTGTTGTGCGAACCGTTGAAGGTGGGCCGCGTCCGGTCCGTGGCCCGGTCGGTGTGCCGGTATGTGGCCCGGTCGGTGTGCCGGTATCGAAGCCGGTTCGGGGATGGCGGCTAGGCAGGGCGGAAAGGGGCGATCTATGGGAGAACGCCATGGAGTGGCGGTTTCCTTTGCCTTCAAGCACTTAGCTTGTCCAACCCCCAAAATCGACCCTTTGAAAACAAAGGGGAATTTCGCGGGTTGTCCAACCTTTCCGCGGGGGTGCGGGCCGCGGCCTGACCGGCTTGGCCAGCCGCGACCCACATGGGCGGGATGTAGTGCTGTCGGGAACGGGACAGTCATAAGACGCTGGCGTGTGGGATGCAAGTATCGGCCCACCAGGGGATGTGTCAAAGGCCGGCCCGAGATCTAACTTGCCGAAACGAGAGCGACAGCATCAAGCGGCGATCGCGAAGGCGGGCGGTGCAGAGCGGGTGACACGGCGGGAGGTTCCCGTTGAAGCAACTGCAAGCCGGGGGCGAACCGAAGGACCGATACCGTCCTTGCGCCCCGGCCGCCGAAAGCGATGGCGCGGCTCCGTCCGGCCTATCCTCGGCGAAGATCTGTCCCGGCTCCTCGCCGGGATAGATCCCGTGCGCCTCCGCTCCGACGCTCACCGTCCAACCTTTCTCTCCGGTCTTGTCGCTTCCGACACCGTTGCCACACGGTCTGGGCCGGTTTCGGAGGGGCAATCGAGACGAGTTGGCTGTGAGAATGAAAGTGGCAGACACCCAGAATCACGCGGGTCGGCGGCGGCCGAAAAAGCGCCGCGCGACGAAGGACGAACCGGCGCATCGAACCGGCGCCGGCCGTGCCGTCCGGGCAGCACCGGCAGCAGAAGAACTGTCCGGCCCGCCGGTCGTCCAAGTGGACCCGGAACCGATCCGTACCGCCGCTCCCCGGACACAGGCCGGTAAGCTCGCGGCCGCGGCGCTTCAGGCCAAGCGCCGGCGCCGGCCCGCTATAACGGGCCTGCCTCATAAAATGCCCTCCTCCTCGGCCTGCTCGATCGCATCGGCGAGAAATTGCAACCCCTCTCGCTCGCTTTCCTCGGCTTCGCGGGCGACGTCCAGTGCGCCCGCCGGCAGGTAGCCTTCAACCGCGTCGCGGACGATCCCGCGCAGCACGTTTGCCGGCATGGCCTCGGCCTCGACTGTCGCCGCGATGTCCAGACGCCGCCGCTCGGTTCCCTTCCGCGGCTTCGTCGGGAGGTCGTATTCGGCAATCTGACCCTCGTTGATCGCGACGCGCCGGAAATCGAGCTCGACCTCGAGATGTTGGCGGAGTTCCATCTCGATCGACCGATCGATCAGCACGCCGGCGGGATCGTAGTCGCCGACATAGATGACCACTGCCCGGGGCGGCCGGCGCCAGTTGATGTCTTCCGCAGCCTCGTAGCAAAGCGTTGCGGAAGCGAACCCTCCGCTCGGGAAGAGTGAGACCGCCAAGGCTTGGCAATCGTCCTGAAGCACGCCGGCGATCGACCGGGATTCGCACCACACTTCGACTCGCGGCAGGTCGTCGGTCCACAGGTTTTGCCGGTAAAGCCCCTGCATCCGCCGGATGAAGTCGGCCTGGCCGTTGAAAGTCGACACATGGAACCCGCGCCGCGTCGCGTCGGCAATCCAGCCGTAGGGGATGGAACCGGAGCGCCGGAGCGCCAGGCAGCGGCGCTGCACGCGCTGGTAGCCATTTTCGGTTTTCTCGACCGGTGCCGCCAACCTGGGATCGGTCATGCGGTAAAAGACATGTCGAACGCTTTGCGGGTGATCGGCGGCAAGCACATCGACGATCTGCCCGTCGAGCACCGCGAGAGCGGCTGCAGTCCATCGGTGCCGCAGGCTACTCGGCATGGTCCCCCGCCTCGGCGCCGCGGGTGCCGGCTAGCTCCCGGGCCTTCGCGGCCAGTTTCAGTTTCAGGTTGCGCTCGTACGGGCTGGTCGCTCGCGCGGCCTGCCGCTCGAAGACCCGGGCGAATAGGATCATCGGGGCGCCGTTGTCGTTGGCTGGCGGCGCCGGCATCAAAACCCCGCTGCGTCGTCGCGGTTTTCGGTCATCAGCCGTCATTTCCGCCCCTTTGGGGTCAACATGAAACACTAGAACCAATATTGAACATTTTATGCATCTTGACAACGGGTCGGGCGACTCTAAATTTCACCGATAATTACAGTTATCGTTGATAGAGCCAATACCATGACAACCGCTCTCGCCCTCGCGACCCTGCCTGCCGACCGCCGCACGGCCGCTGCGCTGGCGCTTGAAGCCCGCGCACCGAGCACCCGCCGAGTCTATCGGTCGGCACTCGCCCGCCTCGAACGCTTCCTTGATGGCCGGCCACTCACCGATGCGACGCTTGCCGAGCATGTCCGGGCGCTCGCCGCGGACGGCATGGCTCCGGCTTCGATAGGACAGGCCGCCGCCGCCGCCGCCTTCCTCGCCAGGGTCGCCGGCTGGCCGAGCCCGCGCGGCTCCATGACGGCCGACGCACTCAGGATCGCCCGCCGCGACCATGCCGACAGAGGCAGGGGCCGGGCGCGGGCAATCACCGCCGAACAGGTCGCGGAGATCATCGCCATCGCCCGCAAGGAAGGACGGACGAAGGATGCAGCAATCGCCGGCGTGCTGTTTCAGGCGGCGCTGCGGCGCTCGGAAGCCGCTGCGCTCGAATGGCGCGACATCGAGCCGGCAGCCGATGTCCCCGGCGCGATGCTCATTCGGGTCCGAAGCAAGAAGACCGATCAGAACGGCGAGGAAACCGACATCCGGCTGGTCAAGAACGGCGCGGCTGGTGCGCTCGCTGCGATCCGACCGAAAGACGCGGCGCCAACGGACAAGGTGTTCGTCACCGGCACGGGGCGCGGCCGTGGCGGTCGCGCTGGCCTGAACGCCCAATCCATCGGCCGCCGCTTCACCGCCGCAGCGCGGGCTGCCGGCATCGAGGGCGTGACGGCCCATTCCGGGCGGATCGGCCACGCCAGCGAATTGACGGCGCGCGGGGCGTCAACAACCGAAGTCATGCTGTCCGGCGGATGGAAGACCGCCCGGATGGTCGCGCACTACGCTGCCGGTGCGAAGGCCAAGCGCGGCGCCGTCGCCAAATACCTCTAGACCGAAGGGAATCCCCATGCAGCGCACTCGAAACCGCGTCGCCGAACAGGTCGCCCTCGGCCATACCCTGCCCGATGCGCACCGCATCGTGGCGCTCGCCACGGTCGCGCACCATGCCGACACGGCCGAAGCGACAGCCGATGCACTGGCGCAGATCAAGGCGATCAACGCCAGACTGGAGCCGGCCCGATGAAGCGGCGGGACGGCCTCTGCCTCGAACTGCACGATCCGGCCGATCATCACCGGGTCATCAATCTCTGGACGCTCGACTCGGCCGCGACCGCCGCCGTGCTGGCGGTGCTGCGCCGTGAAGCCGCTGCCGGCCGCGCCCGGTGAACCTTCGACGGCCAGCACCCCAAGACCGTCATCGACGGCACACCCACGCCACTTATCGAGAACTGCCCCTCGTATCTGGATGGGGTAGGGTAGAGAATTGGGCAGCTCCGGTCGCCCCTTCCTTTTCCGGCGCTGCTCTGGCCGCGCTCGCGGACAACGGCACAGGCAATCGGCCGCGAAGGCGACGAGAACCACTGAAAGGAGTCCAAATTCGGCGGTTTTCTGCTGGTTTGCGCCGATTTGCGCCCGGCCCTGGTCCGCTTCCCGACCGACACCCGGCCCCGGCTCGGGCGCCTCCGCTGCGGGGTGGGGTAGGGCATTGACGCGCCGGTCGGACCGTGCTTCATCCGGCCCGCGTCCCGACAACATACGCGCCGCCGCGACCGGTGCCGCCGGTCCCGGTTGGCGAGCATGAACCGCGGTGGAGCCTTCGGGCGGCTTCCGTAGCCGAACTCGGCTCTGCCGGGGCGCGCTTCCCCTACCCCGGTCGATCAGCTCCTCCGGCCCAGTGCCACAGGACCGCGCCAGCGCCCCGATTCAGCGCCGCTGAGCCGCCGTGCGGGGTTTCGAGGGTATCTTCCACTGTCGGAACGCCGTTCCGGCCGTCCTGCGCCGCCGCTGGCACGCCCGGCGCACCGTTGACGGCCGGTCCGCCCTCCCGGTTCGGTGCAGGCGACGCACAAACCGGCCCGATCCGCCCGCCAACCCCCGATCTCCCACCGCGTGACGGCCGCTCTAGCCTCGATCGTGGGTCACGGCACGAGCTATCGACCGCGAAGGCGGCGACAGCACCGGCAGGACCGCCCGTCCCAGACCGATCCGCCCCGATTCCGCCCGCTGCCACCCCGGCGACGCCACCGAAACCGGGCGGACTGCACCAAGCCGGCATCCCCGATGGCGAAAACCCGAATATGGGACCATTTGGCCGGCGATCGGCGGGGGGCGATCCCGATTTCGGTTTGGTCGTGGGAGGGACCCATGGTCTCCCCGCGTCTCCCTTCCCGGGCCTCGCGCGGGCGGCCGAATCGGGGTGGGGTGGGGCCATGGACACCGCACGCCAGACTCCGACTGAGCCGGGAAGAGGTCGACTGTGCTGCGAGAAGGCCGGAATGTGGTTCCGGGCTGGGCGGCGCTCTGTGGGAAATTGACCCCCACCCGCGCCCCAACCTAGCGCACCGTCCCCCGGCCCGGTCGCGGTAACCAAAATTCCCCAGATCGAGGGGAATTTCTGTCCCGCCCCGCGCCGATCCGGTCGGCCCGCCTCGCCTCCGGCCCGAAACCGAACCCGCCCGCCGGCCACCCCCAAACCCGCCAAGTCCACAATCTACGCCACGCCCCAAACCAAAAATAGTTCCAATTTGGAACTATTTTCGCCTCGTCCGCCTGCAGCTCGGCCGCAGCCCCGCCCCATCCCGGTCCCGCCCGCCGATCCGGTCCGGTCGATCCCACCCACCCCCCGCCCATCCGTGGCCGGCCCGGTCAAACCTCCCCACCAATCCAGTCCCCATCCCCTGAAAACGCCGCCTCATCCCCACCCACATCCGCCCCGCCACCGCCTCAACCCACGCTCAACCCGCTCGCCCCGCTCATCCCCACGCTGCCCCCGCCTCTAACTCACACTGTCCCCACGCCTGTAGGGCTGAATAGGGCGAGGAGGGCGAGGGGAGCGGCTTCGCGGCGCGAAATGAAGGCGCGCCGCGCGGTCGGCAGGCTTGACAAATGAGCGATAAGCCCCATTAGCGCGCATATGGACCGCGGCACTGCCGCCGCTCACGGTGGGGAAAAGGCCAAAATGGGACCAGCGAAACCGGCGCCGGGCGGGGGGATGCCGGAATTCGGATTTTCCAGCGGAGGGACCCATGGTCTCCCCGCATCCCTCTTCGGGACGGCCTCGCGCGCGGAGGTTCCAGGGTGTGACACCCCATAGGTGTGACACCCCGGGGACGGGAGATTGGGGATGGCGATCAGCGCTGAGAAGGCCCGGGTTTATCTGACGCTTTCGGAGGGGCTGGTATCGCGTGTCGAGGCGGCGGCGTTCCGGTTTGGGGTGACGAAGTCGGCGGTGGTTGAGGCGGTGGTGGATCGTCACTTGAAGAGATTTTCGGCATCGTCGAAAACGGACAAATTGTCCGTTTTGGAGGAGGGCCAGGATGCGCGGACGGCTCGTTTGCAGCGTGAGGCCCGGGAGGCTCAGGTGCGGCGGGATGCGTTGATCGGGGGCGGGCGTTGAGTTCGGTTCTGCCCTGGTCGGTTGTGACGGAGGTTGCGGAGAGCGACCCGCGGTCGGGTTCGGGTTCGGGCGCCTGGTTCCCGGGCCGGGTGGAGGGTCTGGTTTTTTCTCCGGACGCGGCCGGGGCTGTGTTGCGGCAGCTTCACCGGCGCCATCGCATCATGCGGAAGGAGCACCGGGTCGATCTTCTCCAGGGCCAGCCCGGGGCGGTCCGTCTCCTGCCGTTCCGTTTGCGCCGGCTGGGCGGCCACCGCAGTTTCGGAAAGCCGGTGTATGCGGCCTCGGTGACGGCGGCGATGGGGCTGGCTTCGACGGAGTATGGCGAAGACGGCTATGCGGAGGCCTGCGACGACCTCGATGTGTTGCTTGCGCTGGACGAGGTGGAGTTGTGGCGGCAGTGCCAGTACGTCTGGCCGGACGAGTATCTGCGGGTGCGAGTGCCGGCGCTATATACGAGGCAGGTGAACAAGAGGAAGGCGGATCGGACCGAGACCGATTTGAAGCGTCCGATGCGGATCTCGACCTGCTATGCGTTACGGCTGGCGATGATGCTTCCGTGGTTCGGGGCGCCAGCGGGCAACAAGAACGAGCTGGGCGGCGCGACTGCGGACCGGCGGGAAGGCCGGCGGCGGGCCCATGCCCGGCACGACGACAACATTTCCAATTTTCTGGTCGACGACATGTTCGATCGCTTCGGCGAGCGCCTGGTGCCGTTTTCGGCGGCCGAGACGTCGCTGATCGAGCGTTTCGTCCGGGCTTACGGGCTCAAGGCGGAGGGGATGACCTGGCGCGAGATCGCCGGGCTTTGGGAGGCCGGCCCTGAGGGCGCCACCCGGGCGCGGCTCGATCGCGCCCTGGGTATGGCGGAGATATTCAGCCACGGACCAGCGTACCGACCTTGACGGCCTGATGTCGGATCTTGTCGGCCGCACAAGTTCGTCGGCGGATGTTGAGACGATGGTGGAGCGGCTTCAGGGGGTGCTCAACGTCCGGCATGCCGACATGTTCGAGGGCCAAGACGGTAAAGGCGCCGGAGAATTGGCCGGGGGCGCCGACCGGCGCGCTGATTCGGCTGAATTTCAACGAGAACTCCGGATCCTGGAACTTCGGCTTCATCGACCAGAGCAAGATCATCGACCTGATCTCGCGCCTCAAGGGGCTCTACAAGAACGAAGACGTGGTCGACAACCCGCTCGAGGTCGCGCTGTCGCGGGTGCCGCGGGAGGACCTCAAGGAGATCGGCGTCCACCTTAAGCGGTTGATCAAGGACGCTGCCCCGAAGCCCGGCCCACGCAGGCCCTACAAGAAACGAGTTTCATACTTACCCACCACCTAGGACTCGGCGAATTCGCTCGGGCACAGCGCGTAGTCGGCGGAGATCGTGTCGGGGTCGGCCATCTGGTGTTCCGGAAGGACGGGAACGCGGCGCGGTTGCCCTCACCGGGCGCCGGCCTCACTCCGCCGGCAGGCTGGACCTCCTCTCTCTGTGCCCGAAAACGGGGCGCCGGCGTCCGCGACCAAGGGCGCGGCGGTCCGATCGGCCGGGACTGGGCGTCGGGAAAAGGCTGGCTGCGCTGTGAGAGGGCCGGATTGCGGTTCCGGGCCGGGCGGCGCTCCGTGGGAAATTGACCCCCGCCCGCGTCCCGACTTGGCGCACTGTCCCCGACCCAATCCCGCACCCAGGATTCCGCCAATTTGACGGGCGAACAGGCAGCCCCCCGCCCGGCCACCCGCAAAGGCCGGGAGATTTCCCAAACTTTGGGAATTCCGCCCGACCCCAACCCCGCCCCGCCCCAAACCTGGTGCGCCGTCGCCGGCGCGCCGAACCCAAAATACCCAAACTTTGGGTAATTCTTGCCCGCCCCTGCAGCGCCCCGGCCCCGCAGCTCGGCCCGCCCCCGCCGAACCGCGACACCCTCGCCGCCATCGCCGAGCACTGCACCGTGGCAGGCTCGATCTCGTCGAGGTCAATCCGACCCTGGACGTCGGGACCGGCGTCACTTCCTACCTCGCCGCGCACACGGTGCTGGAGTTCCTCGGCAACATCTGCCGCCAGCCGCGCTGGGAGCGCCACCGCGAAGCCCGCGCCGCAGCACGGGGCTGAATCTAGTGGGAGTTCGCTGACTGCCGGCCTGCGTCGACAAGGTATCCGATCGGACCCCAGGGCAGTTCCCGACGGAAGGGCGGGAAGAGCTGGCGGCAGTCCCGATGGCAATCGGGGACGAGCAGCAATCAATTCAGTCTGAATAGAATGAATTGACAATAATCGGTTCCGAACCGTCGGTCTGGATGTCCCCGGATGCGCAGCGGGCGTGCCGCCGCCTCGGATGTGCCGCTCAGGGATCTGACCCGTCCGGGTGCCGGCGGCTAGAGTTCCGACAGCACCTTGCGGATGACCTCATCGGCGATCTCCCGGTCGACGCCGACATAGTAGTGCTCGGTGGTGCGCAGCCACTTGTGGCCGAGCTGGCGGGCGATCAACTGGAGCGGCATGCCGGCGTCGCGGATCCGGGTGGCGTAGGTATGGCGCAGCCTGTGGAAGCTGATCCCCCTGGTGCGTTCGTCTTGTTGCGCCGCGGCGTAGAGCTGTCCCCACATGGTGGAGCGGGTCCATTTGCGGCCGTCGGCGCGCCGGACCAGCCAGTCGTCCTCTGCCCGGTTGACCCTGAGCGCCTCCAGGAACCGCCATCCGGCTTCGGACAGGACGACGGTGCGGCCCGGGCTGCGTTTGGCCGGCGGCACGACGAGCTTGCGTGTCGCTGCGATCAGGTCCCGGCAGCGAAGGTTGGACAGTTCGCCGAACCGGCATCCGGTATGGAGCGCAGCGTCGATCAACCGCCGCAGTTCCGGCGGGGCGTTGCCGCGCAGGACGTCGATGGCCTCCGGGGAGATCGCCTTCGGCGCCGGGGCCTGGGCGTGCCGGAAGTAGCCGACCCGGCGCCATTCGGCGTCCGAGTCGATCCGGCGGTTGACGAAGGCGAGGGTGAGCGCGGCGCGCAGCAGGGCGAGCTGGCGGTTGAGGGTCGCCTTGCGCCGGCGCACCCGCTCGAGCGGATGAAGGTCCTGGTTACGCTTCGTCTGCGCCGGTTTGGCGAGCGCCGTCGACAGCCAGCGCGCGATGTCTTCGGCCCGGAGATTGCACAGCGGGACAGCGCCGAGATGGCGGGCGACCCGCTTCGCGATGTTGAACTCGTTCCTCGACGTTCGGCCCGAGGGTGCATGGCGGCGGAGATAGTCGTTGAGGGCGTGGGCAACCCTGTAGGCATCGTCGCCCGACGGAACGTCCAGGAGCCGGAAGGCCGGTTCGGGCCGGTCTTCCGGAACGGCGGATGCGGCCTCTTTTTCGAACCAGCGCCGGGCCAGCCAGGTCGCGTCTTCGTGCGACAGGAAGCCGTAGGGGCCGAGTCGTTTCTTGCGGTAGCCGCCGCCGTCCTTCAGGCGGAGGCGGGCATGCCATTTCAGCGGACGCCCGGTCCCGGTGCAGATCGAGAGGCCAAGGGCGCGGCCGCGGCCGAGCGCCATCCAGTAGGGTTCGGTCCGGGGCGGCAGCGAGTCGATCTCCCAGGGATCGGAGAGATCGACCGCAGCGGTGCGCACGCGCCTGCCGCGCGGAGCCGGAGAAGCGTGCCGTTTGGTCACCGGGAGGAGAGCGTCTGCGGCATGAGAGAAGAACAGTTCGATATCGCGGACCGCGCGGTCCGGCGGAAACTCGCCGCGCGCCCCGATCCCTATTGGCTCACCTTCGCCAGTCACCGGTCGATCGGCTTCGCCAAGCGGGGCGCCTGGACCTGGCACGCCCGATTCCAGTGGCCGGACGGCGCGAGGCGCAGGAAGATCGTCGGCGTCGCCGCCGACTCGCCCTGCGACCGGCCCGGCCTCGAGCGCCTGACCTTCGACCAGGCGCTGGGCCGGGTCAAGCTGTGGTGCGCCGAAGCCCAGGCCACCGGCCGGGACTGGCGGCGGCACCGGCATCCCCCTCTGGCGCCGCCCGAGGCAGGCGGCGCCTATACGGTGCGTCACGCCTTCTGGGACTGGCTGGAGTGGCGCCGCAGGGCCGGTCTGCCGCTTAATCCCTACCGCACGACCTACCGGCGCTATCTCGGTGCGGAGCTCGGGTCCCTGCCGCTCGCCCAGCTCGAGCAGCGGGACATCGTCCGGTGGCGCGACCGGATCGCCGCGACACCGGCCTGGGACTCTGCCGTCCGCTTCCCGCATATCAGCGAAGTCGAGACCGGCAGCGCACTGTTCGAGGCGATCCGGAGGCGCAGGAAGACGGCCGACAATCACCTGGTGGCGCTCAAGAACGCGCTCGACCATGCCCATCTGCACGGCCTGATCGACTCCTCGATCGGCTGGCGCGGCGTCCGGCTTCTCCCATACCTCGGCCGCTACCGGCCGCCGGTATTCGAGCCCGAAGAGATCGAGATGCTGATCGGTGCGCTCGATCCGCCGGTGCGCCATCTGGTCGAGGCGGTCTGGCACTCGGGCGCCCGCATCGGCGAGATCGTCGGCCTGACCCCGGAGCGGGTCCTGGCCGACCATCGCAAGATCGTCGTCATCGACACGAAGAAGCGGACCGCCCGCGGGGTCGCGCTGACAAGCCGCGGCACGGCATTCTTCGCCGGCCATGCGGAGGGCAAGGCCCACGGCGCGCCGGTGTTCCGCAATCCGCTTGGGGCGCCCTGGACCGTGCAGCGCGCCGGCAACCAGCTGAGGAAGGAACTACACCGCATCCGCTGGCCGGAGCCGGTCACCTTCCGGGCCCTGCGCAGTTCCTATGCGAGCTTCCTGACCGCCGGCGGCGTGCCGCCGGCGGTGGTGGCGCGGCAGCTCGGCCACTATTCCAGCATGACCACGGAACTCCATTACGGCCATATCTCCGAGTCGGCGGTCGACGCGATGATCCGGCAGAAGATCGACCGGGCCGATCTCGTCCCGGCCTCGTGACAATTGCAGCCATTGCCCGTCCGTCGGGTCGCCGCCACATCCACGACCGGTCCACCATTAGAGGAATACGGATGCGTGCCCTGCGCCTGATCGAGGAAGAGCAGTTGAGCTTCGACGAGGTCGCCGATCCGCCGCCGCCCGGCGACGGCGAGGTGCTGCTGCGCATGCAGGCCCTGTCGCTCAACCATATCGACCTGTTCGGCGTGCGCGGCATGGCCTTCGCCAAGCGGGCGCTGCCGCTGATCGTCGGCGTCGAGGGCTCGGGCGTCGTCGAGGCGGTCGGGCCCGGCGTCGATCATGTCCGGCCCGGCGATCTCGCCATCGTCTATCCGGGACTGTTCTGCGGCGCCTGCCGGCGCTGCAGGGCCGGGCAGGAAAACCTGTGCGAGGAAATCGGCGGCATCATGGGCTTCCATGTCGACGGGCTGGCCCGCGAACGGCTCGTCGCCCCGGCGGCGCGGGTGCTGAAGGTCCCGGACGGCGTGAGCGCAGTGCAGGCGGCCTGCACGACCGTCACCTTCGCCACGGTGCAGCACATGCTGTTCGACAACGCGCAGCTGGAGCCGGGCGAGACCATCCTGGTCCACGCCGGCGGCAGCGGCATCGGCTCGACCGCGATCCGCATGGCGAAGGCGATCGGCTGCACGGTCATCACGACGGTCGGCAGCGCGGACAAGGCCGAGAAGGCCGCCGCGCTCAGCGCCGATCATGTCATCGACTATCGCGAAGAGCGCTTCGAGGGCCGGGTCCGGCGGCTGACCGGCCGGCAGGGCGTCGACGTCGTGTTCGAGCATGTCGGGCCGGACACCTGGCCCGGCAGCCTGCTTTCGCTGAAGCGCGGCGGCCGGCTGGTGACCTGCGGCTCGACCAGCGGCATCTCGGCGCCGACCAACCTCTATGCGCTGTTCCAGCAGCAGCTCAGGATCATCGGCTCGTTCGGCTCGTCGGTTCGCAACTGCCGGGAGAGCCTGGACAAGATGGCGGCCGGCCTCCTGCCCGTCATCGACAGCGAGATCGCCCTGGCGGACTTCCCGGCCGCTATCGAACGCCTCCGCAACCGCGACGTGTTCGGCAAGATCGTTGCGACGTTCTGAGCGTGGAGACGGGGTCACGGGCAGGAACCGCACCTGCACCACGACTGTCACCCGGGCCGATGCCCGGCGATCAGATCTGCGCCCTCTGGGTCAAGCATGACCAAAGATTTGCCGGGCCGATCGGCGGCCCGCAAGACGCTCACGCGGTCCCGCCCACCGGGCTCAGCGGCCAGGAGCGGCCCAAGGGGCAGTTTTGCCCAACACGACTATTTTTTGTTGGGCAAGGAACGGTCCGCGAGATCGTTACGACCTTTTGAGCGGGGGCTCGCAACCACGGAGACCGGCAATTGATTGAGATCCTAATCTGAGCCTTTTTAACAGTATGATTAATGAAGTTATTGTATCCTGGATGTATCGCCACCAGACTTCCCGATGATGCCTCGAACGTCTGTAGCCCTAGGAATTGTGAACCCCTCATCAAATTCCGGGCTTGTCGATTGCGCCCACGAGTTAGCCCATGACTGCGCCGGTTCTCCACGTTCAACAAGGACAGCGCATGAGTATGTGCCGCTATTGCCGAACAGGTCCAATCAGCGATTCTCAGCCGTCGTTCGGCACGCCGCCTTGAAATTGCTCAGTGAGCCTACTCTTGATTTCGTTCGATCCGTGGGGGCTAGGTGCGGCTGCCGAACGCCGTGGGGCTCCTACCCGGCATCGAACCGACGGAACAGCCGCTTGGCATTACCCTGCTCGACATCGGCGAGGCTGGTATCGTCGAATCCTCGATATTCTTTCAGGCGCCGAACGCTTGCTTCAACGACCGCTTCCGGAACGAAGGCATAATCCGAACCGAAGAGTATCTTGGACGGCCCCGCGAGTTCTCGCAGACAACTCAGGGGGTAGCGCGACGCCGACAGGGCGGTGTCGTAGTAGAACCGTCTCAGATAGTGCATCACGCCTTCGGGCAACCGGTCGCGATACTGCGGCCGCTTCTCGAGCTGGACCAGGCGCCAGGCGATGTAGGGCACGGTCCCGCCGGCATGGGCGACAATCAGGTCGACTTCGGGTGTCCTGTGAAGGGTGCCCGAATAGATCAGCTCCGCCACCGCCCGGGTCGTGTCGTAAACGAAATCGACCAAATACGGCGGCACCGGGCTGTGCGCATCCTGGTCTTCGGGAAGCCGGTCCGGGTGGAGAAAGACGATTGACCGCCGACGATTGAGCTCGTCGAACAGATCCGCGAAGCGCGGCGCGGCGGGCCGGTAACCGCCCCGGATGCTCGACAGCAGGATAACGCCATCGAGGCGAAGCGTGTCGAGCGCGTATTCGAGCTCTTTGAGAGACGCGTCGACGTCGGGCAGGGGCAGTATTGCGAAGCCGCCGAATCGGCCCGGATACCGGTCCGCCAGTTCGGCGACGAACTCGTTGCAGCGCCGCGCCAGCTGCTGCGCCGAAGCTGGATCGCCGAAATGCACGCCGGGCGCCGAGATCGAGGCGATGGCCATCGCGATACCGTGCCGATTCATCACCTCCAATGCTCTGTCGGCTGTCCAATCCACAGGCAACGGCGCGCCGCCGCCTCCAGTCACCCCAACGCGCGCCAAAGCCTCGACGTAGAAATCGGGCACGACATGGTGATGGACGTCGATGCGGGTGAGCGCGGGCGGTTCAGATGCGATCATGCTCCACCGGGGTAATTGACGAGGCGGTCTCTGGCCAGTGCCAGCAGGAAAATCCGAAGACGCTTCAAGTGGCGCGGACATCGACCGCCCAGACGCCCTCGCCGGCTTCGCCGACGATGACCGGGTTCGCTTCCAGGTCCCGAACCGTATTCCGGCACGTCAGAAACGCCCGTTCGAGCGCCAGGGCGGTACGGACGAGGGCGTCGGTGTCCCTGGGCGCCGTTCCGCGATGACCGTCCAGCAATTTGGCGCCTTTCAGCGAGCGCAACATGTCGCGCACACATGCCTCGGACAGCGGCAGGAGGCGCAGCGCAACATCGTCGAGCAATTCGACTAGGACGCCGCCGAAGCCGATCAGTGCGAAGGGGCCGAATTGCGGGTCTTCGCGGAAGCCGATCATCATTTCGAGACCCTTGACCATCCGCTGAATCAGGAAACCGTCAACCGCATCTGCGCCGGCGGCGGCCGCCGCCCTTTTCGACATGGACGACGCGGCGGCACGGACTTCAACGTCCGACCGGAGGTTCAATGCGACACCGCCGGCTTCCGTCTTGTGCAGGATCTTTCGCGAGTCCAGCTTGACCGCCACCGGATAGCCGAGCCGGTCGGCGATCTCGGCAGCCTCATCTGCCGACGTCGCGATTCCGCCGAGGGGCAGCGGCACGCCATGGTCAACCAGAAGCCTGCGCAATTCATCCTTGGACGGCGGCGGACCGGACGGCTCCCCCCGCCCCTGAAGCGTGTCGGGAATTTCACGTTCAACACTGTATGACGCGAGAGCCTTGACCGCGGACATCGCGCCGGGAATGCCCTGCAGGAACGGCATCCCCGCCGCCTCACGAAACTTGCGCCCCCGGTCGTTGACCGAGTGTCCGATCCGCGACATGCCGATGACCGGAATGTCCGCGGTCTCGACCAGTTGTCGGAAAGTCTTCGGATCCTGTACCGGCGGTTCGTTCTTCACCCTGGGCAGCAGGCCGTGCACCGCCAACAGATCGACGCTCCGGTCGGCAGCGATCGAGCGGCAGATTTCCGCGAAATTCCCTTCGTCGCGAAAACCGGCAGCGCCGAGATCGAGCGGATTCTCGATCGCGGTGTCTTCGAGCAGCCGCGGCGCGATTTCGACGCCCGTTGCCGGCGCGATCGACGCCATCGCCACGTCCCGGCGCGCGGTCTCGTCTAGGATCAGTTCCTTCATGCCACCCGACAGGGTGACGAAAAACGTCCGCTTACCGCGCGGCAGCCGGCCGTGCGCGACGCACAGGGCGATCTCGAGCATCTCGTCCAGCGAATCGACGCGGATCAGCCGGTACCGGTCGCAAACGGCGTCGAACACCCGGTCGTCGCCGGCCACCGCACCAGTGTGAGAGCGGGCGGCTTCGGCCGACTCTTGCGTTCGTCCCGTCTTCAGCACGATGATCGGCTTGCGGCGGGCGTAGGCTCTTTTGCACGCCCGCAGGAATTCCGCAGGCCGGCGCACCCCTTCGATGAAAAGGCAGACCGCGGCCGTTGCCTCGTCCTCGATCATGAAGTTCAGATAATCGGCCAGATCGAGATCAAGCTCGTTGCCGCTCGCTACGGCATAACTGATGCCGAGCCCGCGTTCGGCGCCGGCGAGCAGGAAGAACTGCAAGTTGCCGCCGCTCTGAGAAACGAACCCCAGGTTACCGGGAACGATCTCGCCGGCCAGGCGCGGGTGCGGGAAGGTCAGAATACGCTCGCGCGGGGCGACGAAACCCATGCAATTGGGGCCGCACAGGCGAAAGTCCCGGCCCTCTAAGGCAGCCCGCAACGCTTCGCGCCGGGCCTTGCCTTCTTCGTCGTCGGCCTCGCCGAACCCGGCGGCAATGAGTGTCGCGCTCCCCACGCCGGCCTCAGCCGCGTACCGCACCTGCTCAATCGCCGCCTCGGCATGCAGAAAAATTGCGGCATGGTCGGGAGTTTCGGGAAGATCGGCGAAAGCGCGGTAGCATTTTGCACCCCACACCTCGTCCCGATTCGCATTCAGCGGGAACACCGGGCCCGGGAATCCCGTCGTCCGAAGGCCCTCGAATATCGTCGTGCTCCACGGATTGCGCTCCGAAGCACCCACGATCGCGATCGACCGCGCGCCCATCATCTTACGGATGCTGTTGCCGGTCACGCCTGTTCGGTTCCCCTTTCCGGCGCCACGTCGGCTTCGAACCTTCCTCGATCCGTCGCCGCGTGGCGCGCCAGGAAGGACGAGACGATTTCGTTGTAGCGTTCCGGGGTCTCGAAATAGGGCGAATGCCCCGCGCCTTCGATCTGCGCATACTCGGCGCCGGGGATCAGGTCAGCGAAGCCCTTTGCCGTCCGGGATGTGACGATGCGGTCCTCGGCGCCAGCGATGAGCAGCGTCGGGCAGACGACCTCGGCAAGCCGTTCCTTCGAGACGACATAGTCCGGCGCAAAGAGGCGGCGGGTTCGTTCATGCACGGGCAACGGCCCGCCGTCGCCGCGATCGTTGAGCCGGTTGAAGGCGCTGATCTGGCGATAGAGCCAGATCAGTTCCGGATGCTGCTGCCGGAACGAAGCACCCAGCGCCGCCGTTTCTATATCCTGCCCTTCCTTGCCGACGCTCCGCGCAAAACGCTGCGCATCGGCCATGGCCTCCCGGCTGTCGATCCCCATCGGCGAACTGCTGACGACCAGGTGGGTGATCCGGTCGGGATGGGACAGCGCCAGGCGCAGCCCGGTCCAGCCCCCGAGCGATTGGCAGACGAACGGCGCGGCGGCAATGTCCAACCGGTCCAGGACCGCCAGGACGTCGTTGACGAACAGCTTCGGCCAGTAGATCGACGGGTCGACCGGCTCTGACCGGCCGAAACACCGGTTGTCGATCACGATGCAACGACGGGTCTGCCGGAAATGCCCGATCTGCCGCCACCATCCGGCGCCGTTGCTGCCCCCGCCATGAAGAAAGACCAGCGGCGGGCCGTCTCCATCGACGTCGTAAAAGATTTTCGCTTCGCCCGACGCTGCAAAGGGCATAGCCGATCCCTTGCTGTACCGCGCAATCGCCGATTGCCGGACAAAACGGCGAAGCGGTACAATGTTAAAAACAAGCAATACTGATTGGATGTTGCTATGCTCTTGGATGGCGGGTGTCAAGCCGTTCGGATATGCTTGCCCTTCGGAACCAAACCGCGGGCGGCGATGAAAGATCGTCCCCAATCCATGCCGCGGGGCGCGGGTTGGACCGATCAGTATGTTTGCTGTTCGCCTGGTCCGGACACACACAAATTCCGCGGGCGCGCCTGTGTGCCCGCGATTTCGCGAGCGATAATGAGACCGGAAAAATTTGCAGGGGAGAACGCGCTGTGGCCGACCTTTCCGATTTCAGCATTCTGACCTCGGCGGAAAGACGCGAGGCGAACCTCGCCCGGTGTACGCCGGAGGGAAAAAAACGGTATGAGGACAGCCTCCGGAACCCGCGGGCCCTGAGGCAGCTGGGGCCGCAGCTCCTGCGCCCGTACGCCGACGCGCCCGTCGACTCGGCGGGCGGTCCGGAAAACCGTTCGGTCGAAACGATCAAGATACCCGGCCCGTCGGGACCTATCCCCGCGGCGGTGATCGCGCCGGAAGGGGACGGGCCTTTCGGCATATATATCAATCTCCATGCCGGCGGATTTATCGGCCGCAGCGGCCTCGGCGATCTGAGCGAAGCAAGGACGCGCGCCAGCGAACTGGACTGCGTTGTCGTCCATCCCGACTTTCGCGTTGCACCTGAGCACAAATACCCGGCGACGATCGACGATTGTTGGGCTGTAACGCAGTGGGTCTTCGAAAACGCCGACGCGATCGGGGGCGATGCGAACAGGATCGGAATTGGCGGCGGCTGTACCGGCGGCAATTTTTCGGCGGTCATGGCCATCATGTGCCGCGATGCCGGCCTGCCGCTCGCCGTGCAATTCCTGTATTTCACGATTGTAGACCTGCGCTGCGATTACGCCTCGCATTTCGAGTTCCAGAACGGATATCTCCTCACCCGGGATTCGAATCTCTATGTGATCGGAGAGTATCTCGAGTTCGCCGAGCAGCGCTTCGAGTGGCAGGCCTCACCGATCCTCGCGCCGTCGCTTCGCGGCGTCGCCCCGGCACGGATCGTCAACGGAGAGTTCGAAATTCTCAGGGACGAGATGACGGCCTATACCAATCGGCTTCGCGACGCTGGAGTCGAGGTTTCGCAAAGAATTTGCGAATGTCAGGCGCACGGCTTTGTGGACGATGATGTAGAGAAAGAGGTCAATCGGGAATCGAACGCGTTCCTCCGCAGATACATCGGACCGCTTCGATAGGCAAAACGCCGGGCGAGAGACATCAGGTCCCGATTGCGACGTCGCCCTTGAGGATTGCAACGATGCACAGCTTGAGGGCTTCGATCTCGACCGGGGTTCCCACGCGTGTCCTGCTTTCGTCGAACGTCTTGCGTAGCGCCAGGCCCCTCGCAGTCGCGCTGGTCAGTTCGTGCGCGACCGAGAGACGATCATTGGGTATGTCGAGATCCGCGAAAAATTCGTGCCAGTACCGGTCCCGCGCCCGGAATATCGCCCGCATGTGCGATCGTAGCGGGCCGAACAACTCGGGGTCGGACCGCGCGCCCAGCCAGATATCCACAATCGTCTGCAGGCGCCCGCTCGAAAAGACCGACCAGTAACGGTCGACGATCAGAGCCGTCCGCTCCTCCAGGGTCGCGGAGCTGCCGGGACCGGCCGCCAATGGCTGCTGCAGCTGATCCACCACCTCGTCCATGACCGCGAGCAGCAGCTCTGTGCGGGTTGAGAACTGATGCTGCATGGCGCCCCGCGAAACGCCGGCGCGCTCGGCGATCGCCGTGGTCGTCACGTTCGCGTAGCCGAGGTCGCGCACGCAGTCGAGCGTCGCGGCAATCAGCTTCGCGCGGGTGCGGCTGCTGCGTTCCACCTGGGTCAGCCGGATTTTCTTTTCCGGTTCCAGCCGTGTCGCCGCTTCTGCCATAGGCGTCAGGATTCCTCTCGCATCGGACGTGTCCGACCGTCGGCGCCGGACGGCGCCGAATCGGCCCTTACCACGGAAACGGGCCCTGGCAAAAATTTGAGATCGCCGTTTCGAAGCATGCTCGGGCCCCGAACATTAAGACGGGTGGAGGCTGCTCGGGACCGCCACAAATCAATACCCCAACGACCGGGAGGCCAGTGCCGCCCCCTCGACCAGGGATTTCAGCTTCGCCCAGGCGATTTGCGGATGGGACCGGCCTCCCAAGCCGCAATCGGTTCCCGCCATCACATTTTCCCTGCCCACCCGCTCGGCGAACCGCCGGATGCGCTGGGCAACAAGCTCCGGATGCTCGATGAGGTCGGTCGAATGGGCGACCACTCCCGGGACGAGGATCCTGCCCTCGGGCAGCTTCACATCGTCCCAAACGACATACTCGTGCTCATGCCGGGGATTGGCAGCCTCGATCAGGTAGGCCCCGGCGTTCACCGACAGCATGATGTCGACAATGTACTTGAGCTCGATGTCGAAGGCGTGAGGCCCGCGCCAACTGCCCCAGCAAAAATGGTAGCGGACACGATCTTCGGGAATTCCTTCGAGCGCGTGGTTCAGAGCGTCGATGCGGATACGGCACCAGTCCCGGTAACCGTCCAGCCCCATGGGCATGCCCCAGCGGTCCCATGCGACCGGCACCCAAGCATCGTCGATTTGCAGGATCAACCCGGCGTCGATTATGGCCCGATACTCGGTCTTCAGCGCCTCGGCCATGCCGAACAGGAAAGCCTCCTGGGACTCGTAATATTCGTTCCGATAGAAGGGCTCCAGACTGGCCGGCGCAGTGGAGGTAAGGAACACGTCTTCCGTCCCGGCGGTCGCTGTCACGATATCAAGCTCCCGCTGCAGCGCCGCCTGACCGATATAGGCGAAAGGCTCGATGCAGAACCATGTGCGGCGCGGGCCGCCGGCCCTGCGGCCGGGCATGTAGCCGGCAATGGTGCCCGTCTCGGTGGCGTACTTGTAAAATTCGGCGAACTCTTCCCGGTCCTTGCCCAGCAGGGCGGGATTCTCGATCCGCTGGTCCGTGCGGACCTCGCAGCCCCCCAGGCGGCCGTCCATAAAGGACAGCCAGTCGCCGCCCTTGGTGTATTCCCCTTCGTTGACGATATCGATGCCGGTCTCGCGCTGCCGGCCTACGACCTCCTCGACGCAGGGTTTCAGCTTTTCCTCGTAGTCCTTTGCGCCAGGGTCCCGCGGCTCGTCTCCCGGAAGGCTGCCGGCATGGGTGGTCAGGATCTTTTCTGTGCTTCGCCGCATCGGTTAGCGTCCCGTTCCAGTGCTCCGGCTGACGGGCCGGCTTCCGCGAACCGCAGGAAACCGGCCCGGAGACCGGGTTCGTCGCCCGTTGCGTCGATCACTTCAGCAGCGGGCTCTTGGCGATGACGCGGGTGCGGATCAGGTTCTCGAAGTGCGCCCGATCGTTTTTCTTGCCGGCCATCAGCTTGTTCCAGGTGTCGAAAACGCCGATCATCGAATCGACGAAATTCTCCGGATTCGCAATTTTGCGCCTCTTGGCCAGCGCCACGAGGGTGTTGCGTTCCTTGGCGCCGAACGCTTTCCATTTCGCGAGGTAGGCCGGACCGCCGTCGGTCACCTTGATGCCGGCGGCGACCGCCTTCTCCCGCGCATCCTCGGCCTCGGCGACCATGCCGAGCGACACCAGCCGAAAAATGTGGCCGGGCATAGCGTCGAGCATCGCCTTTTTGTGCGCCGCACTCAGCTTCGCCCAGGTCCGTGTGTTGATCCACCACGAACTGCCGCCGAGTGCCCCGCCCTTGCGGGTATCGATGATGTGCTTGGTGGCGTCCTTCAGGCTGTACGCGCTCAGCCAGGGCAGGAGGCCGAGCGCGCATTGGATGACGCCGCGCTGCATGCTCTGGAGGACCTCGGTGGAGGCGATCCGTGTCGGGATCATGCCGAGCTCTTTCGCCCAGCGCGCCATGGCGCCGACCGCGCGTACCCGAACACCCTTGAGATCGTCGACGCTCTTGAACTCTTTGGAGCACATCAGGACGTAGCGGGCGGCGGCCTCGCCGCCGAGCGGCATCACCTTGGCCTTCGCGTATTCCTTCTGACAGCCCTCACAGGTCACCATGTGAAACTCGGCGACCGCTCCCGCGGCGGATATGGCGTTGTCCGAGAACGCCAGGGCTTGGGCGGCAAGGCTGGCCCGGGGCATCTCCGTCGGGTGAATCACCCACACGACGTGAGCCATATCGACGATTCCGCTCGCGATGCCCTTGAACGCTGTCCGGAACTTGACAACCTCGCCGTTCGGGAAAGTCTTGAAAGAGAGCGAGCCATTCGTCGCCTTCTCGATCCCGTCGAATGTCTTGACGGTTTCCTTGACGAAAGTCGTGATGGACGGCACGAACGTGCCGTACCGCAGTTCCTTGCCGAAAGCGGGCCCCGACGCGGGGGATATCGCCGCCGCGGCGATCGCCGTTCCGGCAATCGCGCATCTCCAACGAAAAGTCATGGATTCCTCCCTTGGCATCCGCCTGAAAAACATTCAGGTTCGATGGAATGTTTTTATATCGCGAACGATTGCGTGTGAAAACCGGTTTCCGAACGCACCGTCCGATCGAAGGCGAACAGGCGCGCCGGGACGCGATGGCTTTGCTCGGAAGCAATTCCGGCGTTCGTTCAAGCAGTTTGTTGTCAGGAGTGTCTGTCCAACGACATTGTCGTATTTTCTGCACATCTGTCAGAAGGGAGTTGCACCATGGCGTTCTTTCCGTCTTTGCCGGAAGATGCCCGGCATATTCACGTGTGGGGGTTTCACCTCGAACGCTACCGGGTCTGGCCCTTTCTGGCTCATGGGATCATGCGCGGGGACTCGCCGCTCACCATCGCCGAGCGGGAGATGATCGGTGCGTATGTTTCCGGCGTAAACGCCTGCGGCTATTGCTACGGCGCCCATGAGGCAGTTGCTGCCGAATACGGCGTGGAGCCGGAAGTCTTCACGGCCCTGTTCGAGGACCTCGACACCGCACCGGTCGACGACAAGCTCAAGCCGATTCTGCGTTATGTCCGCAAGCTGACCGAGACTCCGACGAAGATGACTCAGGCGGATGCCGACGCGGTCTTCGAGGCGGGATGGGACGAATATGCCCTGCACGACGCCATCGCCGTCTGCTGCATCTTCAACTGGATGAACCGGTTCATGCTGGGCCACGGCATTCGGCCCCTGCCGCCGGAGGTGGCCAGGAGCAGCGCCTCGACCAGGGCGCAGCTCGGCTATATCGGCAAGGCCGCGCTGGAGCGCGGCCTCGACATGGTCGAGGGCCTGTCGCCACAACTGCGCGACGTGGTCGAAAAGGAAATGGAGCGTCTGGGTGCGCCCAGGGAAGGCACGTTCAACGACGCCAACGCCAGGGCCCGCGGCAGGCGCAATGACGTGGGCGCGAAGCCATAAAAACCTGCCCGCAAGTCCGGACTCTCGAACGGGCCTGTGAACACGCCGACAGGAGGCGCGGCCGAAATCAGTCCATGAGTCCGGGCAGAAACAGGGAAATCTCGGGAAATGCGATGAGGAGGACCATGATGACCGCTTCGGCGGCCAGGAACCACATCACCCCCTTGAAGATGACGCCCATGCCGACCCGGTCGCCGACCAGCGACTTCACCACGAACACGTTCAGACCGATCGGCGGCGTCATCAGGCCGATCTCGATATATTTGATCGCCAGAATGCCTAACCAGATCAGGTCGAGATTGAAGGCGCTGAACAGGGGCAGAAGAACCGGGATGGTCAGCAACAGGATGCCCAGGGGATCCAGGAACATGCCCAGAATCAGGTAGATGACCGAGGCGGCGATCACCAGGAGCAGCGGGCTGACCGCCCAGCTTCCCACAACATCGGCTATGGCGCCGGGCACGCCGCTGAAGGTCATGAACTGGGTCAGCACGATCGCGCCCAGGGCGACGAAGAAGATCGTCGCGGTGGAGAGTATGGCGTCGGTCACGCTGTCGTTGAGCACCTTGATCGACATGCGCTTCTGGAACAGCGCGATCAGGAAAGCGAGCGCGGCGCCCAGCGCGCCGGCCTCGGTCGGCGTCGTCAGCCCGCCATAGATGCCGCCCATAACGCCGAGGATCAGCACGGGCAGCGGCCAGACCTCCTTCAGTGCGTCGAGTTTTTCGGCAAGGGTGATCGTTTCCTGGACCGACGGCGCGAGCGACGGATTGAGCTTGCAGCGGCCGATGATCATCGCGGCATAGATCGCGGCGGTCAGAAGACCGGGGAAGATCCCGGCGACGAACAGCTTGGAAATCGATTGTTCGGCGAAAATCCCGTAGAGCACCATGAGAATGCTGGGCGGAATGATAGAACCGAGCGTCCCCGCACAGGCGCACACGCCGCAGGCCAAGCCCGGGTCGTAGCGATAGCGCAGCATTTCCGGGATCGCCATCCGGCCCATTGCGACGGTGGTCGCCAGAGTCGAACCCGATGCGGCGCCAAAGCCCGCACAGGCGAAGTTGGTCGCGACCGCAAGGCCGCCCGGCAGGAAAGCCAGCCACAGCCGGGCCGCCCTGTAGAGCGCTTCGGTCATCCCGGAACGGTAGGCGATCGTCCCCATCAACAGGAACATCGGGATCGCGGTGAAGGTCCACTGCGCCGAGAACTCGAACGGCGTGCGGCCGACCAGCGCCAGCGCTGCATCGAACCCGATCAGCGAAACAAGCCCCCCGAACGAGACCACGCCGAGCGCCAGACCGATCGGGATGCGTAGCGCGATCAGCAGCAGGATAAGCGCGAGACCGAGCAGCCCCAGGAGCAACGGCGACACGGTACCGTCGCCCTACGCTTCAGCCTGGCCTGTCGGTATCGGCAGCGAGCGCCGCAAGAGCCGAAATCGCCTGTAGGAAGGCATAGACCGTCATCAGCCCGAAACCCAGCGGCACGAACCACTTGGTCGGCCAGATGTACAGGAAGACGTATGTCAGCTCGACATACTCCCGGTAGGCGGTCGCTTCGATGGCATCGAGGGCGGATTGCCAGACGATGAAGGACAGAAACACGACCATGAGGATGTTTCCCGCGGCCTCCAGGCCTTGCTTGGCGCGTTCCGACAGGCTTTGGGTGAAGACCTCGGCGATCAGGTGTCCCCTGTTCCTTTGAACGATCGCAATGGGTAGCGTGATGACGGCGACCATATAGTAGTTGGACGCGATCTCGATCGTCCCTTCGAAGGAGATCGACGTGAATGCGCGAATCAGGATATCGACGACGATGTGCAGGGCCATGACCAGAACGAGCAGCTTTGCAACGAGCATCAGGAGGTCGCTCAGCTTGTCCAGTGCTGCCATGTCTGGTCCCGTTTTTCAGTGCCTCGGTCCGCCGCCTGCCACCGAGACGGCGCGCCGGCATCTTATGCGCGCCTCAACAAACAATCAATGCTGCATGTTTATTCGAGACGAACGCAGGCACCTTCGGGCGAACGGGCCACAAGTGTTCGGATGGTGAAGACCAGACAGCGGCTTGACGGGCTGCCCGGCGTCCGGGGACGGCAACGCGAATTTGTGGTTGGTTGCAGGTGATTAGCACCTACACCTTTAACTTATTGAATCCACGGAAGAATTTGAATTTTGGTTGATTGCGGGGGCGGGAACCTATGTCGAAGGACCACAAATACACAGCGACTGTCACCTGGACGGGCAACCGGGGCGAAGGCACGCGCAGCTACCGGGGCTACGGCCGGGAGCACGACATCGCCTGCCCGGGCAAGCCGGTGCTCCGCGGCTCGGCCGATCCGGCCTACCGGGGCGATGCCGACCGGCACAATCCGGAGGACCTGCTGGTGGCGGCGCTCTCGGCCTGCCACATGCTCTGGTACCTGCATCTGTGCGCCAGCGCCGGGGTCGTCGTCACGGCCTACGAGGACCGCGCCGAGGGCAGGATGCAGACCCAGGCCGACGGCGCCGGCGAGTTTACCGGCGTCACGCTCCGGCCGCGGGTGGCGATTACCGGCGACAGCGACCCGGCGGCGGCGGAGCGTCTGCACGAAAAGGCGGGCGCGATGTGCTTCGTCGCCCGCTCGGTGAATTTCCCGGTAGCGCACGCGCCTGAGATCGTGACGGCGTAAGGCCCGATTGCCTCCTCGGCCCCGGCCCCTGTGGCTGCCGCCATCCCTTCCCCCTCGCCCCTTCCTTCTCGCCCCGGCGGCGCTTTCGTCGTACGGTAGCCGGGTGCCGCCACAGCGGCGGAACGGGCAAAGCGGAGGAAACGGCATGTCGGGCATGGACGGGGTTCTGGAACGGGCGGTGGCGCAGGACGATGTGCCGTTCGCCGTGGGCATGGTCGGCGACGCCGACGGGGTGCGCTACAGCGGCGCCGTCGGCGAGGCCGCGCCGGGCCGGGCGGCCGGCGAGGACACGGTGTTCCGCATCTTCTCGATGACCAAGGCGATCGGCGCGGTCGCCGCGACGATCCTGATCGACCGCGGGAAAATGCGCTTCGACACGCCGGTCGACGACATCCTGCCGGAATTTGCGAACGTCCAGGTGCTCGACCGCTTCGACGGCGACACGCCGGTCATGCGCGCGCCGAAGACCCGGGCCACCCTGCGCCACCTGGCGACCCACACCAGCGGCCTGGAATACGAGTTCTGGAACGGCGATGTCGCCCGCTACATGGAGGCGACCGGCCATCCGACCATCCTGTCCGGCCTCAAGGCGTCGCTGTTCTATCCGATGATGACGGATCCGGGCACGCGCTGGGGCTACGGCGTCGGCATCGACTGGCTCGGCCAGGCCGTCGAGGCGGTGGACGGCCGGCGCATCGACGCCTTCTGCCGCGAGGAGATTTTCGAGCCGCTCGGCATGGCCAACACGGCCTTCGAGCTCGACGACGCCATGACCGGCAACCTGTGCGAGCTGATGGCGCGCGGCGAGGACGGCGTCTTCGCCCCGTTCGAGCTGGCGCCGCCGTCGCAGCCGGAAATGTACGGCATGGGGCACAACCTCTATTCGACCGCGCCGGACTATCTGCGCTTCCTGCGCATGGTGCTGCGCCGGGGCGAACTGAACGGCAACCGCATCCTGTCCAAGAAGGCGGTCGCGGAGATGACGGCGGACCACATGCAGGGGCTGGCCTTCGAGAAGATGGTGACGATCGCGCCGCCGGTGACGGCGGATTTCGACCCGTTCCCCGGCACGCGGGTGACCCACAGCTTCGCCTTCATGCGCAACGAGGAGGCGATCCCCGACCGGCGCAGCGCCGGCTCGCTCGGCTGGGCCGGCGTGTGCAACACCCACTACTGGCTCGATCCGGCCAAGGGCATCGCCGGGGTCATCATGACCCAGTCGCTGCCCTTCGTCGAAGACCGCTTCATGGCGACCTACGCCGCCTACGAAGAGGCGGTCTACGCCAGCCTGTGAGGAGAAGCGGCCTGTCCCTCGCCGATAGCAAAAATCCTCCCCTGAGCCAGGCCTGATAGCCCCCCTCCGCTAAGGGAGGGGTTCCGCGTTTGACGCACGAGGTCCCCTCTCCCGGCCGGGGGAGAGGGTCGAGGAGAGGGGCGGGCAAAGCGGAAGCGGAGTGTGCGTTCCGCCGCGGGTGGCCGGCGACCGCTACAGTTCGACGGCACCGTTGCATCGCATGCGCCGGCGCCGGTACGGTTGCCGCGTCGAGAATTTGCTAACCGATTGAGGCGGAAGATGAGAATGCTTCGAATTTGCGCTCCATTGGTTGCAGTCGTTCCGGTTATCGCCCTGTTCACTCCGGCGGCCTTGGCCAAGGAACTGAAGCCGAAATTCGGCGATATCGGCGGCGTCTACTACACCGAGTTCTCGCAGGTCCGCGAGGCCTGCCGGCAGGCGATCAGGAACAAGATCGCCCTGTGCCGCCAGAATACGAGCTTCGTAAGCAACACGGAGGACCGGAAGTATCCGGGCTGCCTGCCGATCTTCCGGCAGCAGGCCGGGGTTTGCGTCGATCATTTCCGCAGCGAGGCGTAAAAGTGCCAGGGTTCCGGCCCGGTGCGGATCGCGGATTTCACCGGCTTCGCTTGCACGGTGACGGCGACGGTCGTCGAGGAAGACGGCGAACCGGAACGCCACGAGCCGGAGGGCGGGACGGGCTCCCAGGATCCGGTACAGCAGGACTCCGGTTCAGTGGCGCACCTGTCGCCGAAATGCGCCGGCAGGCAGCGCGCCGACTGCTGGCTCGAACTCGCCAACAAGCCCGGCTGCTATAAGCACAATTTCACCTACTTTCCAACGGCGAAGCTGAAGCGGTCGGGGGCGTGCGCAGGCGGTGTCGCCGTGGGCAAGGGTACCGTGAGCTGGAAAGGCGGAAGCGGATCTCTCACGGAGACGGGAGGCACAATGATCCGTGGCAGGAGGCACGAAATGTGGGTGGAACGCTTTTTCCTGAGCGGGTCGCTCCGCTATTGCGTGATACGACATTATAATCATAGCGCGCTTCTGTCGGGAAAGCGTCTATCGGGAATTCGCTGCTGACCGCGCAGCCGGACGGAGGGGAGGGAATGACCGCCTATTTCATCGGACATCCTTCACGAATCCGTGCCGGGAATCGACGGAGAAAACCGATGAGAACAAGTCAATTCGGCCTAACGATTGCGCTGTTTGCCGTTGCCGGGATTGCCCTCACTGCCTGCGGCGGTGGCGGAGGTGGCAGCACGGGTCGTACGCCCGGCGTTGGGCCAATCATCACCGTGGCTTTGCACCAAAAAGCCGACAATCCGAGCGCGGCCAGGGTCGCGCGCTATCTGTGGGAGAGCGCCCATGACGATCCCGACCCCGAGCGCGGGCACCCCACTACTTTGGCGAGGTTCGACGCGCCGCCAACCGTGCGACTCCTGAGCGGCGCCACCGAACGGGAGCGCGCGATGCTGCGCCACGCAGTTGGACTGATCAACCGGCATTTGCCATATGCCTGGCATGTGAAGATTGGCAGCGACCTGCCACAGGCGGGTGGAGTTCCTGTCACTGAGCAAGAGATTATCGATCATCTGCATGATGCGGTGGACCGGTTGCCCAAGGGACAGATCGCTGTGTCCTTTGTGGGGGAGCCAGTTCCGCCCAGCGACAGATACGCCAAAGGGGCTGCCGGCCTTGCCCTTCTCGATTTCGACCATCGTTACGACCAGATTCAACAGCGGTGGGAACGAACGGGCTTGCGGGCGTCTGGGGCATGGGTGGCACGCGATCTGTCGTCGCCAGAATGGAAATTCCGCGTTGTCGTTCACGAACTTCTGCACGCACTAGGTCTGTACGCGCACCCCGATGCCGACAGGTTCCCGAAGTCGGTCCTGGCACACACAAACGAAACGATCGAGAGCAACCTGCCGGACATCGACGGCGCGGCCTTGCGGGCTGCCTACACCCGCCTCGACAACGGTGCAGAGCCTGAAGACCTGTCTGCCGAAAGTCTAGGCGTGTGGTCAACCGTCTCGCACAACCTGATCGGCACCGTGCCGACGCGTGGTGGTACGGTTCGGTTCGGCGTCAACTACACCAACGGCTTCCCCGTGCCCTGGGCCGAGGGTCCTGAACCGGGCACAGCCCTCGCCAGTAACCGGGCGCTCGCCGGCACTGCGGCCTGGGACGGCAAGTTGTATGGTGCCGCTCAGGTGGATCTGAGCCCGCGCGTCATCGGCGGCGACGCGCGAGTGACGGTGAACATGGGCACGCTTACTGGTCGGGCGGACTTCACGAACCTGCAAACATGGTCGGAAACGCAGGCTCGGGACGGAACGGCCTTCGGCGCGACGCCGGGCGTCGAGTGGAAAACCGGCCAGCTCGGCTACACGGTTTCGGTGAACGGCAATTACCTGCACAGCACCGGAGGCGACGAGGGCACGGTGACCGGCCAATTCTACGGCACGGCGCACCAAGGCGTCGCCGGTTCGGTCGAACGCACCGATCTGACCGCAGCGTTCGGGGCGCGGCGGCAGTAGAATGTCAATCGGCGTTCAAAGTTGACCCCTGATCGGCGTCGAAGATTGACTCCTGCGGAGGTTGTCCCGGTAGTCAACAGGAGGGCCTCGCGCGGCTCCGCGTAGCGCCCCGCGATACGTGGAGCGGAGCCGCGTGGGAGGTGCCTGTTGACCCACCGGGGCAACCGGGCCGCCGGCGCGGCTTCATGCATTTTGAGGCTGAGGCGAATCTAGGCGCAATATCTGATGCGTCAATCGCCGGTCAGGCTCCGCCACACTCTACTGCCGCTCCGCCCCGAGGGGCGTCCTAATCGCGCTTCCTGACCGCTCAAGCCGTCGGGCGATGAAAGCCGTGTTGCAACCGGTATTTAGCCCGAGCGGCGCTTGAGCGGTGGGGCAACCACCCACTTGTAGAGGAGACAGTCCCCAAACCGCCGCGCGGCTTCCAGACGGCGCTAGAGGAAGCAGCAGGCACCAACGCAATTCGGAATATCACGATGCGTACCGGGCTTGGGCTAATTCCCCCGTTTGGCTCCGAAGGCCCCCACCATGTATTTGGTTTCAAATACGCCGGAAACCTCCTGCCCTTGTGGTCCGTAAAAGTCGCCGTCTATGTAGCCTCGGCTTGGATGTGGATTTTGATTGTCCGCGTGGTTGCCGTGGCCAGGAATGTAGAAAGAGGCGTCCCTGTTCACGGGAATGTTCAACCAACTCACGTTTTGATCGTGCGCTGTCGGTCTCAGGGTGTCGCGGTAGACTATTTCAGTTAGGAGAACATCAACTGTGGCCGCAGAAAAATCGTATGCGACCTGGGATTTCCCTTGAACCTCCTTGGCGCCTAGCCACCCATGTTCGCGTCCTACCATCGATCCTTCGTAAATGGCGGAGTCTTTCGGTCTGCTGTCGCCGGAGGGGTCGACATATAGGTTTCCGTACGAGGCGGCGCCGATGGTGAAGAGACCTGCGTTAGTCAAGACTGACGCCGCCACGGCCGGTGTTGGCCCGATTACGTGGAAGGACATCCACTCGCCATAGCCTCCGTAGGATTCTGTTGGGGCTTGGATTCCTATTCCCGTTACGTCTGTTTCGTACATCCGGATTCCGTGAAGCGCGTTCACGGGTCTGAGATTGTTGAGTTCGTTACGGATGACGTCGCCGATAGAACGGTCGAGGTTGACGGTTGGATGCTCGCGGGCCGCGTATCTTGCGCCTCCGGCTGCATCGAATGTGTAATGCGTAAGAGTACATTCGTTTCCTCTTGGCGGTATTCCTGGACAAGTTAAGTTTCGTCTCAAGGGACCATTCCCGTCGACCCTAAGGTCGGTGCCTTGAACGGGAAGTACCCCGGGAAAATTTCGCAACGTTGAGTGTAGGTCTGTTCGTTCTAGGTGGATCACGTCGATGCTCCGTCCCAGAATGCTAACCGGCACTACAGGTGTGGGCTGGGGGTTTGCGGACCCGTCGCCGGGGGGCATCATCGAGGTGGATCCGCCTCCACCACCGCCACAGGCAGCAAGGGTCAGCAGGGCGAATGTTGCTGCAACGGCCAGGGTCGCCGTTCGGGCCAATCGTCTATCCGAAGATGTCATGTGTTGATCCCCCGTGGTTCGCATGGCACCCGGATATGGGGTTGGTGCCGAGCCATGCGACCATCCACACATTGTGAGCGGCCCCGACTACGACCCGACATTCGGGTCTGTGGTATGGTCGCCGGACAACCCTACTGCGGTTGCCGCGGCGAGTCCATCACGGCAAGGTACTGCGCTCGATGGAGGACAGACCATGCCAAAGCCCCAGCCCCGCGAAGTCGAGATCGTGAAGTCGTCCTATCAGCCGAGCAAGGCTGAACTGGAAGAAGATGTGCTGGTGGACGCGACCTTCGAGGAAGCGGTCGACGCGCTGACGAAGCCCGTTAGCATCCGGTACGTCGAACGGCCGAAGCCGAATTGAGCGCCGGTGCTGTCGAGAAATCCAGCCTATTTCGGCACTTTTCCACATAATTCCCAAAGAAATGGAGGAAAGTCTAAAGCGAGCTTCGCATCCAGCAGCTCGGCATCCGATGTCGAGGGAGGAACGGATGGAACTGCGGTAGTATTACCGGCTCTTTGTCGCTTTGTATCGCGATCCGAATCGGTTGGAGAACCTGCCTTCCGACGTGACAAAACAGTAGACGTGGGTATTGTCCTCGGGTATAAACGTTGAGGATAAAGCTACATTTCCCAGATGCACCGCCGCCCCGCCCGGTCGCCAAACCGCGGGGCGCTTTTGCGTCTACTGCCGCTTCGCGCCGAACGCGCCAATCACCCCGCTTCGCTCAACGATGCCTGCCGCCTCGGCGTGGCCGGGGCCGTATATCCCGCCCTGAATCCGGTTGCCCTTGCTCCCAGCCGCGAAGGTGCCGGTGCCCGAGACAGGCACGCCGAGGAACCGGAAGCCGGGCACGTCATGCGCGCGGCCGCGGTCGAGGTTCACGATGTTCGAGAACTCGGCATCGAGCAAGTTGCCCGCGGTCTTGTATGTGAGCAGCGCGTCGCCTTGCAGGACATTGCCTCTGGCGCCGCCGGAGACGGGCATCGCGGTCATCAACCCCCTCCAGGTCACGACGATGCCGGGGCGCGATCTGCTGAGGTCGCCGCCCGCGGTCGCAAACCGGGCAATGCCCTTGATCCCGGTTCCGGCGATGGTAGCGGAGAAATTGAGCGCGGTGACGCCGAATGCGCTGTGGTTCAGCCATGCGCCGTAGTTTCGGAAATCGGCGTCTCGGCTTTCCAGCATCGTGACGCCGTTCTTCGTCACCACGGCCGTCGCATCGACGCTAGAGGCAACGGAGTCGTCGACGCTGGCCTCCGGGCTGTAGCCGCTTGTCGGCTCCGTCCAGGTGCACGACACTCGCGAGCAGGACGCAGCGGCCTCGAAGGTCGGTAGGAGGCGATGATTGGTCTGGCCGTGCAGCGTCGAGACGACGAGCGAGTCCGTGCGCGCGATAATCCCCGGGGATCGGGATTCCTGATCGTTCGGGGTCTCGACCGGCGCCGTGCCAGCGGTTAGACGGGCGGCGCCGGAGCGGTCTATGGCGCCGGCCTGGGGCGTGCCGGGCGATCCGCTGCCACTGCAAGCGGCGCACATGAGGACCGCTGCGATCGAGGCAGTGGCAAGGGATTTGTTCATGATCGCCCCTGGTTCAGTTGACGTTTTAGCCTCGGGCGCCGTTCGCCAGCTCGTTGTCCGCGGTCAGTTCGTCGTATTTGAGCCGCCGGCCGACCATCCCTGCCACCATATCGCCCATCTGGTCCGCGGTGTCCAGTTCGCGCACGTTGTGGCGCCCGGCGAACTCGTCCACATAGCGTTGCAGGTGCTTCGGGCTGATCTTGTGGAAGGTGCTTTTGTGGGCGCGCTTGAGCATCGCCCAGAAGGCTTCGATGCCCTGGGTGTGCGCCTCGCCCCGGACATACTCGCCGCTGGCGTGGCGGACGGCTCCGTGGCGATGATAGGGCATCTCCCGATAGGCCGCGGCCTCGTCGGTATAGACCTTCGCGCCGATCACGGCGCGCTGCTCCACGAAACTCTGTAGCGTCCGCCTGTCGTTGTACGGCACGACTTCGGCGCTGACCTTCCCGGTCACGCGATCGCGCACTCCGGCGACGATGCTCTTGCCGACCGTGCCGCGGCCGGCCTGCAGCTTCTTGTCCGCGTGCTTGTTGCTCTCCCGGCCGCCCATGTATGCCTCGTCGACCTCGACCGGCCCGCCGAACAGGCCGGTATCCGCCCTGTAGGCGTCGCGCAGGCGGTGCGCGAGAAACCAGGCCGCTTTCTGCGTGATGCCGAGCTCCCGCGCCAGTTTCATGCTGGACACGCTCTTGAGGCTGGTCATGAACAGGTAGATGGCGACCGCCCAGTTCTGGTAGCCGATGTTCGAGGCTTCCATGACAGTCCCGGTCTTGACCGAGAACCGCTTGCGGCACTTCCGGCAGCGGAAGGGATGGTGGCGTGCTTCGCGCCGCTCTGCACGTTGTCCGATCCGCAGCCCGAATGCGGGCACCGGACGCCCTTCGACCATCGCTTCTCGATGAAGTACCGCTCCGCCGTGGCGGCGGAACTCGCCTTGGGTGTAGACTGCCCCCCCCCCCCCCGCCGCGCCGGATTGCGGGTGTCACACCCCAAACCCTTGAACACCTCAAGGATGTACGGATAGGCCCGAAACTCGCTGTCGCCCGCCATACCCGCATTGAAGCGGAACGGGAGGACTACGGTACTTGCTATAAGGGCAATCCGATTTTACTTGTCGCTACGGGATAATCGCGTTCCCTTTTATCAACTGCGGGCGCAGGCGGGGCGCCGTCGAGCCCCTCCGGGGTGCCCTCGACCAACGGCCAGGACGGCGCGATCCAGCTGACGTACTAGAACCGCAGCCTGTGTTTTGAAGGAAATTTATTGACTGCATCGGGACAGCAATTCACATTATCTATCTTCCTTCTTCGATTGAACACCGAAACGGAAGACCGGGGGCTGGACGACTCCTTGTCCGGCCCCCACCCTTTGAAGAACGGGGCTAAAGGCCGGACGCGCGATTCCGGCGTCAAAAGCAATTCTCGCGCTTGAAGATTTCGAGAGCGGTGCCCCGTTTCACCTCGCTGCCTTACTCAGTCCGCGTTGCCCCCGTTGCCGTCATCGGGCTTGACCGTTGCGGGCGTAAGCGCATCGAAGATGCCCGTAAAGCGTCCGCGCGAGCCGTCGTCTTCGGCGAAGTGAACATCGGTCGAGCCGACCACACGGCGGGGGCGGCCGTTGACATCCGGTACGTTCGAGAACCGGCCGCGCCACGTCCCGGCGGCGCGCGTGACCGTGCGTTTGGGATGCGTAACGGTGATCGCGGTATCCTCGAATGCGCCGGTGGCGCCGAAGGAGGCGGCAAAGCGGATGTCGTAGTCAGCCGGCGACGCGGTGACATCGGGGTCCCGCCAGGACACGATCGGATAGAGGTGGCGGCCGGGTGCGGTCCCTATCGGCGCGGCACACCCCAGGCAACCAGTGAGGCGGTTGCGCTCGAAGTCGGCGGTCAACGAGAGACGCCCCTGGAATTCGGTGATCTGGGAAGATCCGGCCAACTCGCCCCAGGCGCGGCCGTAATTGTAGGTATACAGGCCGCCGGCGCCACCGACGTAGGTGGCCGTGCCGGCCAGGGGGAGGTCGGGAGGTCTGGCGGGGTCGAGTTCCGGGCCGTCGAGATAGACGCCGCGCGTGGCGGATTCGAAGTCCCAGTAGGGTACGCCCGGTGGGTAGACAAGCCACCATCCGGCCGCGAGGTAGTCGGCAGGGTCGTCGTCGTTCCACGAGACGACCGCGTAGAGCAGAATTTTGCCGTCGTAGTGGTTTTCCGTGAGCAACCATTCGCGGCTGGAATGATTGGGTTGTGCGGGTCGGGGGAGGTAAAGCCCCCACGACCGCTCCAGGTTTCGGACGGAATCGAGTGTGCGGGTCCGGCCGTCATGGTAGCGCACGTCGACGCCGATGACTTTGTCGACGAAGGTCGTCTGCGTGCGAAACGGTTGGGGGACGGGCGTAAGCGTCGGGGTCGGGATCGGCGGCGGCTCGGGACGGCCGCCGGAACAGCCGGCCGTCGCCGAAAGCAAAAGAAGCGCGATAAGCGTCAGGAATTTCATAATGGTCTCGCCTATTTGTGTGCCAGGTGAAAACGGGCCTGCTCGATACGGCCCCTCGATACGGCCCCTCGATACGGCCCCTCGATACGGCGCTGGCGCGCCTGCTCGGGATGAGGGGTTTGGAGTGAGTTCTCTCCCCTTCACTTCACCCTGAGTAGCCCCGGCCCCTGGGCCGGGGCGTATCGAAGGGCGCGCGCCGGATCAGATGCATTTCTTCTTCGCGATTATCCCTTCTTGACAAGTAAATAACGAATCCCCATATCTGTGGCAAGGGAGAAAACACCATGCCACAGACCTACACCTTCCGCCAGTTCGACGCCGATTATCCCGACAACGACGCCTGCCTGGCGAAGATCATGGAACTGCGCTACGGCGACAACCCGTTCTGCCGGGAGTGCAAGCGGCACACCAAGTATCACCGGATCGCCAAGCGCCGGGCCTATGCCTGCCAGTTCTGCGGTGCGCACGTCTACCCCTGCGTCGGCACGCCGTTCGAGAAAAGCCGCACGCCACTCCGGGACTGGTTCTTTGCCATGTACCTGTTCACAACGACTCGGCATGGCGTCGCCGCGAAGGAACTGGAGCGCCAGTTGGGCGTGACCTACAAGACGGCATGGCGGATAGGCCATGAACTGCGCAAGCTGATGGCGGGCATGGACGTGTCCGGCCTGTTCGGCGAGGTCGAGGCGGACGAAACCTACGTTGGCGGCAAGCGGCCCGGCAAACGCGGCCGCGGCGCCGAAGGCAAGTCGGTCGTCGTCGGGCTGAAACAGCGGCAGGGTCCGGTCAAGAGCAAGGTGGTTCCCGACGCCAAGCGGCGGACCATCGAGCCGGAGATTGTCAGGAACGTCCGGCAGGGCTCGGTCGTCCACACCGATGAATGGTTCGCCTACCGCGGGCTGCACCTGCGAGGCTACACACACCGGACGGTGCATCACGGAGCGCAGGAATGGGTGCGCGGCGGCTCGCACACAAACAGCATCGAAGGCTATTGGGCGCAGCTAAAGCGTTCGATCCGGGGAACGCACATCCATGTGTCGGCGAAGCATCTGCCCAAGTATCTCGCGGAGTTCGATTTTCGGCACAACGTCAGGAAGCGTCCCGATCTGATGTTTCCGCTTCTGATGGAACTGATTCGTCGGGCACGGCCTGCCGCAACATAGCGGCGAAGGCGTCCCGGTTCCCGTCGGGCCGGGTCAAGCCCGTATCTACTCGGTTTTCCTGTTGCGATTTGCTCGCCGTCTGGCGCAGGGCGCGGGCGACCTTGTTGGGGGTTGCCCTCGGTTCCTCGCTCGCCGGTTTGGGGTCCGGCGCGACCGCCTGCGGCTTGCTCGCCATCGTCATTCCTCATCCAACAACGCGACCAAAGCGTCGTATCCCTGCGCGCGCTTCATTGCCCGGCGTATGTAACTGAAATCTATCCGATCGCCCTTCATAGGCAAGACCACCTGGACATCGGTGAGTAGCCGCCCCAACGTGCCCTTCCTGCTCCAAGAGAAGCGCCATGCGTTGCGGTTGATCGCGTCGCAGACGTACAATTTGAACGCCGAGTCGGTCGGCAGGCCCGGTCGCCATTGGCAAACCAGCACATCGCCGACCGCGGCAAACGAATAGGGGTGCCAGAAAGCCTTTCCGCCGGAGCCGTTGACGGTGATGGTGATGGCGTCGCGGTGAATGACACCTGTGCTTCCGAGTGCGTAATACCCTTCGATGCCGTTGTCCTGTTCGGTCGTCGTAATGATCGGCACGTCTCCGCGCGGCAGGTATTTGACGGCTGCAACCTCACCGCGCTTGATGTTGAACAGGTCATCGAGTCCGTATGCCTGTACCCGCTCCGGGACTGGCATCGGGCCGCGAGTGGATCGGAACGCGCGCCGCGTCAGCGCCACGAACAGCCCTTCCGGTGGCGTCGGCCCGGCGTCGGGCGGGTTGGTCAGATAGGCTTCTGGCGCGAAGTCGCAGGTTTCCAGATCCAGCGTCCCGACGCCGCTTTCGGTCGGAATCTCAGACACATTCTCCGTGGACCCGGCCATGAAAATCCGCAATTCGGCTGTCAGCCTGTCCACGTTGTCCCGCCGTTCCGAGACGTTGACCCACTTGGACAGCCTGCTGGCGCTCAGGTTGTCGAACAGATGCGCGAAAAAGACAGCATCGTCGGCCCTGTGCGGGCGCCACGCTTCGAGAATAAGCGCGTAGGTCACTTTGTCGGCCGAAGGGTGAAACAGGCTGCGCTGCATCTTGATCGCCGCCTTGACGGTGTGCCGCTTCACCAGCTCCTTGCGCCATTGCGGATACCCTTCGGTCTGCCCGGTGATAGGGCCGTTCGGGAGAATGGCGAACAGCAGCCCCCCGGCTTGGGTTTGTTCCAAGGCATGATTGACGAACTCATGCTCGGGTTCGGGCATCGCGAAGGGCGGATTCATCAGCACGCGGGCAAAGGGCCGAACGGCATCTTCCGGCCTCGGATCGTCCTTGCGGAGTCTGACGATGCGGCCGTTGTGGCGAATGAATGTGCTGTCGAAGCAATTCCCGTTGTGAATGCGGCTCTTGCCATCGCCCCGGAAGATCATGTTGACCAGTGCCAGGCCGAAAACATCGTCGGCTTGCTCTATCCCGTGCAGAAAGTCGTTGCGGAATCGGTCGTACACATCGGGATGCGTGCCGTGGTGGCTCGCCCGGATCGTATCGAGCGCGGCTACCAGGAACCCGCCGGTCCCGCACGTCGGATCGTAGATGGCGTGCTCATGCTGGATGTGCAGCACGGACACCGCGAACCGGGTGATGTGCCGCGGCGTCAGGACGATCCCCATTTCGCTCGCGTCGTTCGCGTATTTCAGGAACGTCTCGTAGAACTGGCCCAGCGCATCGGTCCCGCTGTTGATCGCCGACCGAATGTTCATTTCCCGGAGGTGCTGCATCGTCTCGACAATGGCCGACCAATACTTGCGGTGATTCTCGTTGTTCGCCGGGAGTTTCAGTTGGACCTCTGGCAGGAAATCCACCTTGCGGTGCCTGTCCAGCAGCGACTCGATGCGCGAGTTCACGTCTCCGACCAGCGTTCGCGGACTCCGGTTGATCCTTAGCGTGCTGTCTTCGGCCAGCGCCAGAAGCAGCCCGGCGACCAGTTTCGCCCGGTCTCGGGCGGCAACCGCATTGGCGTGCAACGTCTTGTTGATGTCGTTCGCCTTGGCGAGGAACAGATCGAGATTGACGTCGTAATCGAGAATGCGCGGGCTGTTCTGGCTGAGAATGTTGAGGCATTGTTCAAGCGTCAGGAAGCCGGTCGCCATGAAGTTGTTGATTGCCACTTCCTGCCACGCGCTGCCGTCCCAATAGGTCGTTCTGACGTAGAAGGATTGATCGGGCGTCCCGGCGATCCCGGTGGCGAAGCGCGCCGTACTGCGGTCGTCAACGATGTTCACTCTGTCGGCATAGCCCTGCGCCTCGCCTAGGGCCTTGTTCAGGCCCCGGTGCGTCGGCTTCGCTTCGATGATCCAGTAGCGCGGCCCGCCGTCCCACGGAATGACGACGACGTTCTCCGGGGCCTTCCGGCCCAGCGCGTCGGTCAGCAGGCTATCGTGGCGGCGGAACTCGCCCTGGGTGTAGACTTGCCCGCCGCGGCGCGGCGACTTGGTATCCCAGCCAAGGTCCCCCAGAACCTTCAGGATATAGGGGTATGCCCGAAATTCGCTGTCATCCGCCATTCCGCCATTAGAGCGGAGTCAGGCTGACTTGACAAGATACTTGTCGCTACGGGATAATCGCGTAAATATATAAATAATTTTTTACGATTATAGGCAATTCCATAAGTTTTTTTGCCAATCGTTCGCTGCCGGCGCGGCGGGCGTTCCGGCGATCCGGCGGCAGAATCCGCGCGCCGGCGGCGCCGGGACGTTTGCCAATTGTTTGCCAGCCGGCCTGTGCGGCGGGCCGCCCGGCAGGTGCGGCGGGCGGAATTGCCGGTTTTCCGGGCCTTGGAATCCCGGAGCGGCCCGAAACCGCCGGGCAATTCCTGCGGTCACGTTACTCAAGAACCAGATGAAGTCGGCCATGATGGCCAAACCTGCCGAC
>JAPPLJ010000022.1:1663-2374 GCA_028819475.1 Rhodospirillaceae bacterium | reverse complement strand
TTCCGCCTTGCGACCTACGCCATGTGGTGGATCCGCGCCTCGATCCAGGAATACATCCTGCACTCGTGGTCGCTCGTCAAAATGGGCACCACGGCGGCGCAGAAGAAGCTGTTCTTCAACCTGCGCAAGATGAAGAGCCGGCTGGATGCGCTGGAAGAAGGCGACCTGTCGCCGGAAAACGTGAAGAAGATCGCGACCGAACTGAAGGTTTCGGAAGAAGAGGTGATCAACATGAACCGGCGCCTGGCCGCGCCGGACAATTCCCTCAATGCGCCGCTGCGCAACGACGGCGAAGCGGGCGGCGAGTGGCAGGACTGGCTGGTCGACGAAAACCAGGAGAGCCAGGAGACCATCGTCGCGGAGCGCGAGGAATACCGGATCCGCCAGGCCATGCTAGCCGAAGCCATGAAGATCCTGAACCCGCGCGAGCGCCATATCCTGACCGAACGCAGGCTTCAGGAAGAGCCGCTGACGCTGGAGGAACTGTCCCAGGAATACGGCATCAGCCGCGAGCGGGTGCGCCAGATCGAGGTCCGCGCCTTCGAAAAGCTCCAGAAGGCGATGAAGAATATGGTGATCGAGCAGCAGGTCGCCCTGCACTAGCCCGGATTTCTGTCGGAACCGCGCACGCCCCTTCGACAGGCTCAGGGCAGGCTCCTTCGACAGGCTCAGGGCAGGCTCCTTCGACAGGCTCAGGGCAGGCTCCTTCGA
>JAPPLJ010000022.1:0-1563 GCA_028819475.1 Rhodospirillaceae bacterium | reverse complement strand
CTTCGCTCAGGGCAGGCTCCGGGCCGTTTCCGGTTTCCGCGCCTTCGTGTAGTAGCTTGGCGTGAAAATCCCGAGACGGCCGGCGCCGAGAAAGCCGTCCGCGCCCTCGTTCAGCATCTTCGCCACCGCCGTCGTGCCGTCGGGCACCGCGCCCACCTTCTCCAGGACCCATGTCGCGGTCGCCGTGATTCTTCGGCCGACCGATCCGCGCGGCAAGCTCCTCAGGCCGAACTCGCCGCCCTCAAGCACTTTCCACCAGGGCGTTTCCACGCCCGGCTCGGCGTTCATGTCGCGCGCTTCCAGCAGGTCGAACCCGACCTGCTCGAGAGCCTCGGTCACCGCCTCGAAGGGCGGAATGTCGGGGAGGCTCGCACCGTGCTCCATGAACTTCTTCAGCCGCCGGTGCTCCGGGTTGCCGGAGTCATAGGCCGGGGTCAGGCAGAACTCGTCGCTGGCAAACAGCCCGCCCGGCTTCAGCACGCGGAATATCTCGGAAAAGACGCCGACCTTGTCAGACGTGTGACAGGTCGCTCCGATCTGGTAGACGGCGTCGAAGCTGGCGTCTTTCGCCGGAATGGCCATGAAATCGCCTTCGAGCAGGCCGGTGCGGTCGGCGATGCCGGCCTTCCGGTTGTATCGCTCGCACTTCGCGAGCTGGTAGGCGTTGATGTTCAGGCCAACGACATGGGCGCCGCTGACCTTGACGATCTCGCGCATCGGACCGCCGATTCCGCAGCCCACGTCCAGAACCCTCATGCCCGGTTTCAGGCCGATCGACTCGGCCACAAATCGCTGATACCGGCGCAGGGACTCCGCGAAGGATTCGTTCTTGCGGCGCGGAGCAAAGTGGAACGAGTGCCCCCAGGCGTATTCGTAGAAATCGGTCACCAGGTCATGATACCGTTTGGCCATCGACCCCGACTGCGCCTCGCGCGCCGTTACCGTGCCTCCGCCGGACTCGTCATGGAGCGCGCTGTATGCGGAGATTCTGCGCGCGATGTCGTCGCGAGGAAACGCCTTGGTGACGGGGCTGTGCGTCGGGTCGGACAACGGTCCGCTCCCTTGGAGATTTCAATTTTGATATGAAATAGTAGAACTTCGTTATATTTGCAAAAGACGTTGCCGGCTTTGCAATATTCATCTCCATTGCTCCGGTGCGGACGCGCCGGGCGAAGTTGGATTCGGCCGGTTGGCCGAAGGGCCGCTGAACGGGGAGACGGGACAGGTAGCATCCGCGGCGCCGGAGCATCGAAGGGCAAGCCCTTCGATACGCCCCGGATTAAATCCGGGGCGGCACTATCGGCTTATGACATCGGCGAACGCGCGTAACGGCCCGCCAGCGGCCCCCTCACCCAAGGATTCCTCTGCGAAAAGCCGCTACTATCGGCCAGCGGACGCTTTCCTATTCCTCCCCCTCTTCAGATTGGGAGGCCAGGTGGGGGTGGCGTAGCGTCATGCACGGCCCTACAGGCACGGCACCCCCATCGACCTCGCTGCGCTCGGCCACTTCCCCCTCTGAAGAGGGGGATAGACAAGGTTGCGGCGGTCTGGCCCATTTCGCAG